>JAKBCQ010000712.1 GCA_021807585.1 Planctomycetota bacterium
GGCTTCGCATCATTCGGGCGGTCCTTCACATATGAAGAATGCTTCGCATCATTCGGGCGGTCCTTCACATATGAAGAAGGCTTCGCATCATTCGGGCGGTCCTTCACATATGAAGAAGGCTTCGCATCATTCGGGCGGTCCTTCACATATGAAGAATGCTTCGCATCATTCGGGCGGGATGAAGCATCACGGTCGCCGTCATCACGGCCGCCGGCATCACCGCGGCCACGGTCGGCACGCGAGCTACCGATCTCATCATCACAAGGGAAGCCATTCGGGCTCGGCGCATCATCACCGGCGGCACGGTTCGGGCTCAGCGCATCACGGTTCGGGCTCAGCGCATCACGGTTCGGGCTCAGCGCATCACGGTTCGGGCTCGGCGCATCACGGTCGCCACCCGGGATCGGGTCGATCGGGATATGTTTCGTATCGATCGCATTCGAGCGAGGAGGGATCGAACGGGAGGGGTCATGCGCGCGGCGGCGAGCATAAATGGAGCGGTCGAGGCGGCGATCGCGTGGCCGAAGGGGGTCGCCGGGGCGAATGGCGAAAGCGAGGAGGCGAGAGTCGCGATTAACAATCATTAAGTCATATCGACATGGTTGTGTTATTCCGTTCGCTCGGAGGACGTACCTCCGCCTTCCGGGCGAACCGATTGAGAGAATGATCGATCGCGAGCCCAGTCGCAAATGAACCGGATTTTCGTGTTCATTCAATAAATTGAAAACATGTGCGATTAACGATTTTCAAATTCGATTTATTTGGAAGCGTCTCGACGGAATCTCGTCGCGAGCGGCGCGATCGAGTAATCTGGAGGGGAGATCGCGCGTGATGCGGGGATTGCCGGGGTCTCACGCTTTGGCGAGATCATTTCAGGCGAACCGCGGGAGCGAGCGGCGATCGCCGGTAGGGATGAAACATGCGAGTATTGGTTGTCGAGGACGAGATCGACATCGCCCGCGCCTTGAGCCAGGCGCTAGAGGAAGACGGGTACGCGGTCGACGTGGCGCGGGACGGCGAGTCGGGTTTATTCGCGGCGTCGGCGTGCGATTACGCCGCGGCGGTGCTCGATTTGATGCTTCCCAAACGCGACGGCCTGGGGGTGTTGCGCGAGCTTAGGAGGTTGGGTCGGACGATCCCGGTTTTGATTTTGACCGCGAAGGATACGTTGCGCGACAAAGTGGCGGGGCTTGATACCGGCGCCGACGATTACCTTGCCAAGCCGTTTCAGATCGAGGAGTTGTTGGCGCGGGTGCGTGCGCTGATTCGCCGTTCCTCTGGGCAGGCTTCTCCGCTGATTCAGATCGGCGACGTCGAGATCGACACGGTCGCGGCGGTCGTGCGGAAGGAGGGTCGAGCGATCGATCTCGCCCCCAAGGAATACGCGCTTATTGATCTGTTGGCGCGGAATCGCGGCAAGCTGATCTCGCGCGGGGTGATTTACAACCATATTTATGATGATAATGACGAAACGTTTTCAAACGTAGTGGATGTATACGTTTCCAATTTACGAAGGAAGCTCGGCAAGGATTTCATCTCGACCCGGCGGGGTCAGGGATACATGATCGATGTTTAGATCGATTCGGTTCAGCCTGTTGTTTTGGCAAGGTTTGATCATGTCCGTGGTGATCGCGGGCTTCGGCGCGACGATGTATCACAATCTTCTCCGCGCCAAGCGGGATCGGATCGACGTCAAGTTGCGGGAATCTTCGCGTGTCGTGTTCGGGTCGATGATGCCGCGGCGGCACGGTCGTCCCGACCCTCGCGTTCAAGATCAACTGGCGCATCGATTCGGCGAGGGGCGTCCCGATACGCCTTATTTCGTGATCTGGAATCACGACGGGACGATCGCGGCTCGATCGAACCCCGAGATTCGCACTCCGTTTCCATCGGAGTTGATCGTCGAGAATCGCGCCGGCGGCGGCGCCGATCGCGTCGCGGCGAAGGGCGTCGCCGAGGGCCCCCCCTCGTTTGGCGATCGCCGGCTCGGCTCGCCCGAACGTCCGTTGCTGCGTGATCGCGGACCGTGGCGCGAAATGATCGTGCGGGGGCCGAGGGGATCGATCGTGTTGGCGGGTCGAAGCGGCGAGGACGAGGATCGGCGGATCCGCGAGATCGTGGGGATGATGTTGGCGGCGGGCTTGGGGGCGCTCGGGCTGGCGATTATCGGCGGCTGGTTTATCGCGGGGCGGGCTTTGGCGCCGGTCGATCGGATCAGCGAGGCGGCGTCGGACATCTCGGCGTCGAATTTATCGCGTCGCATTGATGTTGATAAGACCGAAAGCGAATTGGGTCGGCTCGCCGGGATTTTGAATACGACGTTCGACCGGCTCGAGGCCGCGTTTCTGCGGCAAATGCGCTTTACCGCGGACGCGTCGCACGAGCTGCGTACGCCGCTGGCGATCGTCGTTTCGCACGCCGAATTGGCGCTTCGAAAGGAGCGATCGGCCGCGGATTATCGAGCCGTGATCGAAACGTGTTTAAACGCGGCGCGGCGGATGGAGAACGTCGTCGAAGATCTGCTGACCCTCGCTCGCGCCGACGCGGGGGAATCGGCGATTCGCGACGAACCCGTCGATCTCGCCGAGACCGTTCGCGAGATCGAGACGCTGTTGCGACCGCTTGCTCAATCAAGAAACGTTCATCTTTCGTTACTCGTTCGTTCCGTTATCCCTTTTGGAGATAAAGAACGCTTGCGTGAGCTGATTACAAATCTTGTTACAAATGCTATTATGTACAATCGAAATGGCGGAACGGCGACGATCGAGGTTCGCCGCGAGGGGGATTCGGCGCTGTTGCGGGTGAGCGACACCGGGGTGGGGATCGCCGAGGAAGATCAACCACACATTTTTGAACGTTTTTATCGATCGGGGGCGGCTCGATCGCGCGAGTCGGGGGGATCGGGGTTGGGGCTGGCGATCGCACGCTGGATCGTCGACGCGCATCACGGAACGATCGAGCTTGAAAGCGCGGTCGATCGGGGATCCACGTTCACCGTCACGATCCCGCTCGCTCCCAAACCGCGGCCCAAGGTTTA
>JAKBCQ010000713.1 GCA_021807585.1 Planctomycetota bacterium
GCCGAGGTAGAATCCAGAAAAAAAGCCCCCCCGTCGCCAACGTCGTCGCCACGATCCCCACCCCGGCTAAAAAGAAGCGAAATGTTATTAACTTTTCATAACAAGTCCGAGCCTGAAACGCCGGAGTGACGCACCGCGCCGCGGGATCCGCGGTGCGACGGATCGCCTCACGCTCGAGCTGAAACAGTCCCAACACCCAGATCGAAGTCGCCGCCCACGCCGACATGATCAACCCGACCGCGTCGCTCTGGCTCCCCACAACCCCCACCAATAACTGCGAAGTCGAAAGCCCCATCAACATCCAATCGTTCTGAATCGTTTTTTCCTGAAAAATCTTGATAATTTGAAGATAAAAAAGCCAATGCGCAAGCGAAAGCAAAAGTAAGTTGGGATTGATCGAATACTCGACGAGCGCAAGCGCGATCGACGCCAGCCCGAGACGATCCCCCGCACGCGCCGAGAGCGCGAGCCGCGGCGAGCGATCGACCGTCAGAGCCGCGACCATCCCCGCAAAAGCCGCCGCCGCGGGATAAAGCATCGCGATCGATTCGTCCCCCGTCGCGTCGACACTGTACGAAAGAGTCGCCAACGTCAGCATCAAATAGAAACTTAAACGATAAATCAACGTGAATTTCATGGCGGCGAGCCCCCCGTCGCGTCGGTCGGTCGCTCGGATGCGAAAACGCCCCCCGCCCCAACCGAGCGATCGGCCGCGGTCGTCGCGGATTCGGGTTCGATCGAATCGATCTCTTGAATCTCAACCCCTCGCCCCCTCTTCTCAGAGAGATCGAGCCAAAGATCCGAATTCACGCTCGCCGATTCGACGTCGTCCTCGAAATACGCCTTCAATCCACCCCGAGAGACATCGAGCACCCGAATCCGAGTCAGCAGGCTCCGACCCGCCGCGCCGATCAGCCGCGACGACCGTTCCGATTCCTCGATCAGGTTCACAGGTCGAGTCGACACCACGATCATCATCGAGTCGCGAATCGTCGGCGGCGGCAAAATGTCGAAGAGCGCCGATAATTGCCCCAGGCTCGATCCCCGCAGCGTCGCCAGCCGCTCGAGCAGCCCGTGCAACAGCTTCACCGAAGCGGGTCCCTGCTTGAGCCCCGCAGCCGCCCCCGTCCAGCCAAGCACGATCCGCCGCCCCTGGCTGCGGCACGTCTCCAGACAAACCGTCGCCGCGAAGCGAATCAATGTTTCCACCGCCTCGCGATGCTCGCCGCCCACATGACTTCGAGGCAACCACGGATCGAGCAAGAGCACAAGATCCTGGTCGTGCTGCTGCTCGAACTCCTTCACCATCAACCGATCCAGCCGCGCCGAGGTCCGCCAATGCACCCAACGCGGACTGTCGTCGGGACGATAATCACGCAGACCGTGATATTCCTGCTGCTGATTGCTTCGATCATGACGCGGCCCGCGACGCGTTTGCGTCGACTCCTTCTGCAGCAACCGCCAGCGCCGTTTCAACCGACCGACGCTCGGATAAACGACCAGCTCGCCGGGTTCGGCGATCCTCACCCGCCGCTCAAGCAGCCCGAACGGTCGACGCGTTAATAACTCCATCGATTTTAAGCGATATTTGCCCCGCGCCGGCGGTCTGGAACTCCACCGCAGCCATTCCGCCGACCGACCGGGTATCCGCGCGAAAAACAGATCGATCGCGATCGACGCCGAACCAGGAATCGTCGAATCGACGGGATCGACCCGATCGCGAATCACGATCGCCGATGCGTCCCCTCGCCGAGCGTTCTCGACGGTGTATTCAATCGCCAACGGATCCCCCGCGAAGACGAAAGGAGGCGTGCGCCGCCGCGGCTTGATCTTCCGAATCATGTTCGCGCTTAAAATCCAAGACGCCAAAAACGGACCCGCCGCCATCCCGGCCACCAACATCACTAAATTCAATTGATGATAAAGCCCGACGGCCACCAAAATCACCCACATGCCGATATATCCAATCCCCTCACGCGTAACGCTTAAGCGTTCCTTGCGGCCGATTGGACCGGGCTTGCTCGCGCCGTTTCGTTCGCCGCGACGGAAGAATCTCATGAATCGCGCTCTCGAACTTGACGCGCCGTCGCGCGGCCGGAAGGGAAGGATTCACCTCGAAAAACGCCGACGAACACGCCGCGCTCGGCGACGCTCAATCAAGACGGTACCCGGAGCCGGTCGACGATATCGCGAATGATCGCCTCCGAAGAACTGAATTCGCCCGCCTGCAAAAACGACTTGCCCACGATCCGATGCGACAAAATCGGCGCCGCGAGCGTCTTGATATCATCCGGAATCACATAATCACGCCTGGAAACAAGCGCCATGCTTTGCGCCGCGCGGTATAACGTAAGCGCTCCGCGGGTGCTCACCCCCACGTGCAAATCCTCGTGCTCACGCGTCGCATGAACCAGATCAAGCAGATAATCCGCGATCGATTCGTCCACCCGCACATGCCGAACCGCCTGCTGCAACCGCAGTACGTCCTCCGACGATATGATCGGCCGTAACAAAGCCACCGGCTCGCCGTCGCGATGGCTCGACAACACCCGACGCTCCTCCGATCGTACCGGATACCCCATCCGAATCCGAATCATGAATCGATCAAGCTGACTTTCCGGAAGAACATATGTTCCTTCAAATTCATATGGATTCTGGGTCGCAAGCACCAAAAACGGCGAGGGCAACGGGTACGTTCGGCCGTCGACCGATACCTGGCTGTCGCTCATCGCCTCAAGCAGCGCGCTTTGCGTACGCGGAGTCGTCCGGTTGATCTCGTCCGCCAAAATCACGTTCGCGAACAACGGCCCAGGCTTGAAAACGAACTCTCCCGTCGCCGAATTATAAACGCTCGACCCCATGATGTCCGAGGGAAGCAAATCGGGCGTGAATTGAATCCGCCGAAACGATCCGTCGACGCTCGCCGCAAACGCTCGCGCCAACAGCGTTTTGCCCACCCCGGGTACGTCTTCGATCAAAATATGGCCTTCAGCCAAAAACGCGATCAAAGCCAGCCGGATC
>JAKBCQ010000714.1 GCA_021807585.1 Planctomycetota bacterium
CCCTGTTGCGAAACGCGGAGAGCGATCAGCGCGGCGACCGCGACGATCCCGCAGACCGTGACGATCGGCCAAGGATCCTCGAGGATATAATACATAAAAATTAAGTGTCTTCTAGAAATGAAAAAACAAAAGTGAGCACGTATTGATGTGCGTTAAGGTTCGACGGAGCGGGGGAGGAATCGCGTGAGCGAAACCTCCCCCCGCGGCTGAACCGGGGCGTGCATTAATGTCCCGCCGGTTTTTTGATGTTCGCCTCTTCGGCGAGGACGGGAACGCCGTCGCCGATCGATCCGTTGTAACTGAGGACGACTTTGTCCTTCATACCGAGCGCCTTGCCCGTGACGATTTCGGCGTCGATGCCGCTATCGTTGCCGACGACGACGGGAACCTTCACGGCTTTGCCGTCGCGCACCACATAAACAAAGTTTTTCTTGTTGTCGTCGACCTGGATCGCTCCCGAGGGAACGTGGATATCGCCCGACGGCGGAGCGAGATGGATCAGCGCCTGGCCGTACATCCCGTCGCGGAGCGTGCCGTCGTTCACCATGTCGATCTCGATGCGCATCGTTCGCGATTCGGCGTTCTCCGAATCGGCGATCCGCGCCACCTTGCCCTTGAAAATCCGGCCCGCGAGAGCGTCGATCCGGAGATCCGTGGGATCGCCAATATCGCAATACGGAACGTCGCGATCGGGAACCATCACGATCACACGCATGATGTCGGTGCGGGTGACGGTGAACAAAGGCTTGGTGCCGCTCGTCGTCGCCGACCGAATGAAATCACCCGAGTGGAAATTACGGACCGTTACCACCCCGTCGTACGGGGAAATGATTTTCAGATATTTCACGAGCTCTTCAAGCCGGCCGAGATCGGCCTTGGCGACATCGAGTTCGGCTTTCGCCGTCATCAAATTGGCTTCGGCGTCGATCACTTTGGCGTTCGCCGCGGCGACTTCAGCCTTGGAGTGAACCACTTGAGCTTTCGCGGTGTTCTCGTCGGCGATCGATTCATCGCGGTGAGCCAATTCCTCGTCGACATAACGGCGATCAACCGATCCCGATTTCCACAGATCGGTGATCCGTTGGTACTGAATCTCACGGAACAAATGGTTGGCGACGGCGCGCTCAACCGCGGCTTCGTATTGCTTCACCAACGCTTTCGATGCGTCGAGATTCGCCTTGGCGGTTTGAATGAGCGCTTTGGCCTGGTCGATTTGCGCCTCACGCTGTTTGACGACGGCGCGAGCCTGTTCAGCTTGCTTTTCAAGCGGGGGATAAAGGATTTCGCCAAGCAAATCTCCTTTTTTCACCTTCGATCCGATATCGATATACTCGCCGGGATGACCGGGAACTTCCTTCTCTTGCCAGTACCCCGAGACCGTGTTCGCCTCAAGATCGGCGAACTGGAAGGCGTGAACCGAGCCCGGTTGATCCGTCACGCGTTCGATGCCCCCCTTTTGGGGATAAACATACTGAACGGCGGTCTTTCCCACATCGGAATCTCCGCCCCCCGCTTCGCCCGTTTTCTCCGAGCCTCCCGCCGCGGCGTTTCCTTCAGATGCGGGTTTCCTATCAAAGACGAGAAATCCCAGACCGCCGGCGATCGCGAAAAATGCGATCAGTATCAGCGGTAATTTCCACGATGTTCGCTTCCGCTCGGCGGCGGGCGCGGTCGGGGAAGACGTGTTGTTGATGGTGTGATCGAGACTTGCGCTCGCTGCGGGTTTCGAATCGGTGTGCGATGTCGCGGTCATATTGACCTCCGAATGGATCGGTTCCACATGGTTGATCGGTTGTAAGCGGACATTGGGGATAACAAGAAGCCGTGCCTGAATTCCTCGATCCGAATGAGAAATCACGGCTTGTGAACATAACGGTAACCGTTACGGCCGACGATCGGGCGATCGGCTGAGCATCGGTCAACAACGCAAACGACGCGAATTCATTCGCGAGTCGTGCCCGGATATGGCTCCAATATAACGTCCGACGGGAGTGTTCGAGAAAGGGGTTTTCACGAAAAATCGTCGAATTCGGTAACAACCACGCGGAATGGAACGCTCCGTCGAGCCGGCCGATTCGACCAGGATCAGGTCGGCTTCCGCCGGCACGGATTCGCACCGACGCCCCCGATGCTTCAAGGAGACGCGGTCCGCGACGAGCGATCGCGATCGTTCCCCCTCGCTCGAAAGAGTTTGATGCTTGGCGAAGGAACCTGCGCAGAGAGTCAACAAGACGGACGCGTGGATTGCAGACACGCCGATCCTTGAAACTGCGGCGATTCTCACGGGTTCGCCCCCTCGGTCGACTCATCTTGCTCAAGTGATGTCGAAAGAATTCAGATAGCGATTTTCCTATATTGTTTCGAGAGTCACATGCGCAGGGGGGAAGCGCGGCAATTGATGGATCATACCGCGTCGGACTCTTAGCAATACTCTAGCGTAACATGCTTCACGAAACTAGGGGAAACCGAGCGAACCAAAATCGGATTTCATGATTCAAGCGGCTTACACTGCAATCCATCGTCGTTCTCTTGCCGAACCACGACGAATCAGGAGCACATAATCGAATCAACCAGGCGCCCGAATCATCGATGGAATCCGCAAGCGTCGATCATGTTGACCGGAATCGTTCGATCATCGAACGAATTCCCCAGCGCCCAAAACGCGGTTATAGGATGACGAATCAGTCCAGGTCAATTCCTAACGCGGCGAAGCCGCAATCATTACCCGCCCGAGGAGCGAGCGAGAGCGTGAATTCCTCCGGTACGATCAAACAACCAATGAAATATGGCATATGCGATCGTTTGCGCTTCCGGCCCGTACTACAAGATCCACGCCGCTCTCAAAGACGCGCTCACGGTGCGGATCGGTTACCGACGAAGAATGAACGACGTCTCATAATAAATTAGTAGATATCATTGTGATTGAGTTTCTCATGATCTCGTGAAAAGATCATCCCATCCGTTGGCGGAGAGAACTCGATGCGCCAATCGCTTGAGCCGTTCGAGATCGTCGATCGATT
>JAKBCQ010000715.1 GCA_021807585.1 Planctomycetota bacterium
GCCGACCGCCGCCGATCCCGTGATCGCCTGATAATTCAATTGATTGAGTGCGCGAACGTCGACGCTTCCTCCCGAGACGACCGACGCCCCCGAGCCGATGAAAGCGGTTGTTCCCGCCTGCGGCGCCGCGTTCTGGGTCGCCGTCGTCACGACGTTGTTCGGTGCGTTGTTCGAGATGCTCGTACTCGTGCTCGCGGTTGCTTGCGCAACTCGTGTATTGCTCGTGTTGTTACTATTGATCGGATTGCCGGTCGTTGTGGAATTCGGATCCGCCTGGAATCCGCTCAGGATGCTCGTGTAACCGCCGTTTCCGCTCGTCCCGTTCGCCTGGCCGTCGACGAAGCTTTGCGCGTTTCCGTTGCTTCCCAGGCTCAAACTGTTCGCCGAAATTTGTCCCCAGTCGGTCGTGCTCGTCGAATTCTGGAGCGTCGGGTCGACCCCCGTGCTCGCCTGTTTCGCCATATATTGATTGCCGTCGGATCCCGTCACGATAGCATTCGGCTGATACGAAGTCGTCGCGCTCCACACCCCCAACACCTCCGCCCAGAGTTTTTGGCTCGCCGCGTCCTGGAGCGCCGGATCGGTCGTCGTCGTCGCGACGTTCTCCGAGAGCGCCGTGTAGGAGTTCCCGTCCGAACCCAGAACGACGTCCCCCTTCTGGTACGTCGTCCCCGCCTGCCAATCGCCCCGACTTTGACCGATCGTGCCGTCGTTGTAATTGCCGCTAAACGCCGATCCGATCGTCCATACCGATACCGAACCCGCGACTCCCGCGATTCCCCCCGCGGCGCTCAACGCTTTAGTATCGACATTCTTACTTGAAAGCGCGTTCACTTCGACGTCGCCTTGCGCGTCGACCGCCGAATTCTTGTCAATATATGCCGAAACGTTGTTTTGAAGCACGCCGACGTCGATTCCGCCGCCGATCCCCGCGGCGCCCACTCCCACGCCGCCGCCGACCGATTGCACGCCGACCGAATTGACCGCGGCGACGTTGACCGATTGCGCCGCGTTCGCGCTCGCTTGATCGCCGGTATTGATTCCCGCGTCCTGGCCGATATAGGCCGACGTGTTCGATCCCAGGATCTCGACCGTCACTCCTCCCGCGACCCCTAGATACAATCCCCCCGCTCCGCTGAGCGCCAGGTTCATGATCGTTTCGTTCGAACTCGCCTGCACCGCGACTCCATAAAAGCTACCCAGCGCGCCGAAAGTTCCCTGGCCGATCGTCCCGTCGTAAATCCCCGAGAGCGCCGTCGTATCGTTCCCCGCGGCGTTCACCGAGGCGAAATCGCCGATAAAGGCGTCGGTGTTCTTCGATACATAGGTGACGCCGACCGACGCCCCCGCTCCGACCGCGCCGAAGCCGATTCCCAGGCTCCCCGCCACGTCGGTGACGTTCGTGTTGTCGACCGCGTTCACCAGCACGTTTCCGCCCGCGTTCACCGTCGTCGCGTCGGCCGAACTCGGCGATCCGCCGTCGATCGTCTGGTTGTAGCCGATAAACGCCTGAGTCGTGTCGTTGAGCACCGTCACGTCGACCGCCCCGCCGACCGCGACCGTTCCCGACGCCCCCGCGCCGATCGCGAACGAAGTCGACGTTTCCCCCACCGTCGCATTCACGATCACGTCGCGCAACGCGTTCACTTTCGCCTGATCATCGATATAAGCATAAGTATTGTTCGTAACGACTTGAACGTCGGCCGCGGGAGCGACCCCGACCGTTCCCGACGCGGCGACCGCGCCCGCGATCGCGAGCCGGCGGGATGTGTCGCCGGCGGCGACGAGCACCGATTGCCCCGACGCCGCGCCCGCGTTGTTTTGGTTGACGAGCGCCCCCTGGCCGATGTAAGCGTCGGTGTTCGTCGTCATGACGTTCACCGATCCCCCCACGTTCACCGCGACGTTCCCCGAAATTCCCCCGCTCACTCCCGCGGTCGCGATCGAATCGACGTTCGTCGCGGTCACCGCGATTCCGCTGATCGTCGTCACGGCCGGAGTCGTCGAAACTTGGCTCGTCAGGCTCGCCGAGTTCGGCGCCGGAGTCGCTCCCGGGATTGTGATGCTCTGTCCCGATCCGTAATTCGCGTTCGGGTTGATCGAAAGCGCGATCGCGCTCCCACCCGACGTCGCGGCCAGACTGATCGATCCGTCCGCATTCAAAATCAAGTAATATTTTTGTCCGTTAACAAGCCCGCCGATGTCCGCTCCGCCGCCGTCGTGGTAGACGACGGGAGAGTTCGTCGCGAGCGGTTGTCCGTTCTGGCCGAGCAATTGATAGCCAAGGTTGATCTCATTCCCGTTCACCGCTTGAATCGGGTTGAACGTCGGCGACGAGACGTTCGGCGCCGAGACCTGATCCGTCGCCGCGAACCGATGTTGATAGCCCGTCGCGACCGCGGGATTGAGCGTGATCGCGGTTCCGTTCTGCGCGTTTTGCTCGCTCGAAGCCACCTGGATCGAAGTCGGCGATGTGACGATCGCGTAATAAACTTGGCCGCTCGTCAGCCCGCCGATGCTCGTTCCGCCGCCGCTGTAATAGACGATCGCCTGACCCGTCTTAAAGCCGTCCTGATAGCCCAAATTGATCGTCTGATCGTCGGCCTGGACCGCGGTCGCGGGGTTGAACGTCGTATTCGTCGAATTCGTATTGAACGAACCGTCGGTCACCTCCGCCCCCGCGGCGTTCCCCAGCGCCGTCACGACCGCGTAAGGCCCGATGTACGCTTGCGTCGTCTTGTTAATGATCGGAACCCCCGCCGCGGCGCCGACGCTCGCCGTCCCCGACACCGTGAGGTTGCCCGAAATCACGTTCATGTTGTTCTGTTCATTCGCCGAAACGATCAGATTTCCCCCCGCGGTCACGGTCGCGTGGTCGGCCGCGATCGCATCGCCGTCGATATACGCCTTCGTCGTCGTCGTCAGCACATAAACCCCCGCGTTGATCGCGATCGCCGCGGTCCCCGCGCCTCCCAATCCCGCGGTGATCGAAGTGATCGTCTCGCTCGTCGTCGC
>JAKBCQ010000716.1 GCA_021807585.1 Planctomycetota bacterium
GAGCGGAGAATCGGTGCGAGGGGTCGTTCAAATCCAGACCGATCACGATCGCGCCTTACTGCGTGATTTGACCGAATACCTGGTCAAGAATCCGAAGGCGACCGACGCCGAACAGGCTTATATGACAATTTTTAATAAAGCGATCGAACACGATTGGTTCGCCGAGCACGAAGCCTTGGCGCGGCGCTATCTGGCGAACGAGCCCGAAGGCCCCGTTCGGCCCCTCGCGTCGATCATCGCGGTCATGGCGCGAGCGAAATCCGGCGAATTCGCCAAGGCGTATCAGGGTTATCTCGAATTGATGAAGGATCTTTCGGGCGCCGATCAAGAGGAATTCGCCGCGAATTTCGCGGATTCGCTCGCAACTTCGGCGTCGATCGCGGGGGAATACAAAATCGCCAGACAGGTGTATGAGCAATTGATCAGAAAATTTGGCGAAAGCGACGCTTTGGTCCGCAAAGTGAACGACGATTTGGTTCGGCTCGATCGAGTCGGCAAACCCGCTCCCCCGGTGATCGTCAACGATTTAAAGGGAAAGCCGTTTCGGCTTGATCAGCTTAAGGGAAAGTATGTTTTGGTCGATTTCTGGGCGACGTGGTGTCCTCCTTGCGTCGCCGAGACGCCGCGATTACAAGCCGCTTACGCCAAGTATCATGATCGGGGTTTTGAGATTGTTTCGATCAGCCTCGACGAGGCGCCCGACGTCGTGTTCGATTTCGTCCAGTCGCGAAAGATCGCGTGGCGACAAATTCACAACGCGACATGTGGGGGAGACGCGGTCGCTTCATTCGGCGTCAACGACATCCCGTCGTCGTTTTTGATCGATCCCGCGGGAACGATCGTGCGGATCGAGCTCCGCGGGCAGGCGCTCGACGAAACGCTGAAAAAGCTGATCAAGTAACATGTCGGCTGGATCAACCGTCGACGCGAAGCTTTCGGCCCGGCGGGGCCGCCTAAGGGGATCGGACGATCTTTTGCTGAAACAGATGTATTATGATGGGTTTTGTCCGTCGCCTCTCGGCGATCCTCGCTGAATCACGCTCGGCACAAGCGATTGTATCTTATGTCCATAATCGAGATGTGTTCAGATCGATTCTTTATCTGAAAATCAAGAAAACATCTTGTCGCATGTTTTAATTAATATTACAATCCTGCGAGTAGATCTTCCCAGTTTTTCGCGGATAGAACACGCAGAGCCGATTGCCGCAGCCGTTCGAGATCGTCCATAGAATCGATCGCGGCTCGGGTTGCGGCGTCGGCGGGTCCGATCAGTTTTTGGCCCAAGAGAATCAACAACGCGCGAGCCTCCTCCTGTCTTCCCTCCTGTCTTCCCTCCTGTCTTCCCTCCTGTCTTCCCTCCTGTCTTCCCTCCTGTCTTCCCTCCTGTCTTCCCTCCTGTCTTCCCTTAAGCTCCCCTTCCTCAAGGAGCATCTGATAAAACGACGACTCTTGAAAAAGATTCATCGAAGAAAGCCTCCGCATCAGGTCGAGGATCTGTTCGCGGTCGATTCGCAATCCCGCTTAGAGGCTATCTGGAAAGAAAGCCGCATATTCGACGGGATTTGAGGGCGAACCTCCTGGTGAGCCGCATTATTATGTTTGCGATTATTGACCGATAAATCGGCCTGGTCGCCCGAGTTTACGAGAAGAGGCTCACCGGGAGGTTCGCCCTTTCAATCAGAACATACAGGCATCTGCATATTTAACGTATACTGGTTCTGTTTGCGAATCGGCGCCGAAACCGGTAAAATCGAGCCGATTGGGTTTCGGGAGCTTTTCCGGATAGCCTCTAGAGGGGATACGAAGGCGTCGTATCATCAAATCCAGGGCGTTTCTAGATCCTCGGGCGACCGAATCGATCAGGCAAACATCATTTTGTATAATATATATTAGTATCATGATCCCGCGAGTAGATCTTCCCAGTTATTCGCCGATAGAACACGCAACGCCAATTGCTGCAGCCGTTCGAGGTCGTCGATGGAATCGATCGCGGCTCGGGTTGCGGCGTCGGCGGGGCCGATCAGTTTTTGGCCCAAGAGAATCAACAACTGGCGAGCCTCCTCCTGTCTTCCCTCCTGTCTTCCCTCCTGTCTTCCCTCCTGTCTTCCCTCCTGTCTTCCCTCCTGTCTTCCCTCCTGTCTTCCCTCCTGTCTTCCCTCCTGTCTTCCCTTAAGCTCCCCTTCCTCAAGGAGCATCTGATAAAACGACGACTCTTGCAAAAGATTCATCGAAGAAAGCCTCCGCATCAGGTCAAGGATCTGTTCGCGGTCGATTCGCAATCCCGCCATAAGGAGTGCAGCCACCATAATTGTACTCGATTCCGAGGAATCCGTCTCGTGAATCACACGTTCATCGATTCGACGCAAAACGTTCGGGATCGCTTCGTCGGGAATGTTCGCCAACGAGGCGATTGGCAAGATCGCCCTTGGCCCTTTTAAAATCGCCTCGGCGTCGAGCGTCCAAAGCCGAACGACCGGATACCGAAAGGTCGTCACCATTCCAAAATCATCATCGGATCGAATATACTCTCCGTTAAAATCGGCGCAATCCGCCGACGGTCGGAGGAGTGTTAGGATGCTCAACGGGGCGCTCACTCCGTCGGCTGGAAGCAGTACATTTGAGCGATGCATTCGCTTTATCGTATCTTGTCCGGGGGTCGATTGAAATTCGAGATGAATCAATCGAGGTTTTGGGCCGTCGATCTTGAATACCTTGTCGACGTCCGATTTCAACGTGGAAACCTCTGTGTTGACGACTGAAACGGGCCCTTCGGGATTGATCCCGAAGAACCGCAACCACGCGACGGGATCGTAACTCATCAGCGTTTTCATCGTGATGTCGTAAGGCTTGTGCATTTCATGTTCCTGGGATCGTGCAAAATCGATCGATCGGATGAATGTTTTAAGCATACCACTCGAACGACGAGCGCCAAACCGGCGTGGGGGATCGACGATCGCAAAAGAGGCGTCGTATCGGTAAATGCGTTCAATATTAATTGTTAATAATATATAAA
>JAKBCQ010000717.1 GCA_021807585.1 Planctomycetota bacterium
GTTCCCCTCGAAAAGGCGCTCGCAATGGTCGAATCGGGAACAATCACCGATTCAATGACGATCATTGCGCTTTATCATGAAGAGATTCGTCGTTTAAGGCTTCAATTGAATCGACCGAAATCGGATCCATAAGCCGTTGCTCGAATTCTCAGCGATTCAGCGATGAATCGGATGGATTGAAATCGTCGGTCCGGCTCGCGACTCGGCGCCCCAAAACCGACTGAACGGGGAACTTCGCTCCGGGGCAATCGGTGCGGGTTTTGGCGAAGGTCGAGTGGGGCGCGATCCGCTCGGCGGGGATTTTGTATCGTTCGCTCAAATACGCGACGAGCGCCTTCGCGGCCTCGATTTGTTTGGCGGTTGGAGGGGCTTTATCAAGATCCCCTACGAGGCATACGCCGATTCCGTATTCGTTTAAATCGGGATAAACTCCGTCGCGGCAGTGAGCTCCCTGTTTTTGATCCGACCAGCGGCGTGCGACTTCGATGCGACCGTCGGGAGAATCCGATCCGTTGCCGATCACAAAATGATATCCGCAACCCGACCAGCCGAGGCGTTCGCGATGCTCACGATCGATGCTCGCGTAACCCCCTTCGTCGGCCTTGCTCTGATGAAGGACGATGTACTTCCAGCGACGGTCGGCCTTGGGGGGTTGGAAGAGATCGCCGGGATCGTCGACGAAGCGTTCGAGTTTGGCCCGAAGAGTCGCGACCCGCGACCGCGCGACCGTCGATCGCGGGCCGTTGAGCGTCGCGCCGACGGGCGCCTCGGCCGCGGGAGAGGGGGGAGGGTTGTTATTATTATCACGCGAGTCGCCGTTTGAATTGGATTTCTTCCGCAACAATTCGGGATTGAGCGTCGGCTCGGAGTCGAGCCGCTTCGAAGGCGCCGCCGGCGGCGCGGGAGGGTTGATCACGCTCGGATACGATTCGTCGACATGCGGAGTCGCGGGAACGTCGATCACCGTCGCGCCCGGAGGCGTCACGAACACCGGACGCATCGACGTACGCTCGCGATTGCATCCCGACGAGAACGCCGCGGAGACGACGACCAATGATAATACAATTTTGTGTGTTGATTTAAAAATCAATGGAAAAAAGCGAAGGCGATTCGTCATGGTTGTGACCTCAAACGGCGTCCGAGGGTCGAGCGTTCGGTTGATCGCCGAGTTGAGGCGATCGATTTTGCGGATTACTCCGGCTCGACCGATTCCTTATGTTTTGACGGCGGGGCTTGGCTTTTTTTCCCGCTTCCGAATCAAGTTTACACGCCGTTTCGCCGACGCGCCGGATTCGTCCGATTTTTTCTCAAGTTTTTGTTATCGGGCGTCGAAACAAACCGATTCGCCTTTGTGAGCCGGCGAAAAAACGACGACGCGGATCAATCTCCGTTTCGATCCGCGCGATCGTTAAACTCGAAACAATCGATACGATGGCGTTCATTCGAATCGGGCGAAGTCGATTTTCTTTCGCGCTTGGTTCGATTCGATCGAGTTCGCAATCAAGGCGTTATTCGCCCGGTTTCTCTCCCTCGAATTTCCAGTTCGTTTTGAAATCGGGGGTCAATTCCTGCTTGGTGAGCGAGGCTCGAATCATCTCGATCGGGATCGCTCCTTCGCGCAGCACGGCGTCGTGGAATTGCTTGTTAGACATCTTTCCCGTGTCGACGAGTTCGCGCCGGAGCGCTTTGAGCTGAAAGCCCCCCAACATGTACGCCGCCTGATACAAGGGGGAATAACCCCCGCCGAACGATCGGCGCACCTCGCCCGTCGCGTTGTCGCGCTCGTGACCGACGCGATCGACCAAATAATCAATACATTGTTGCGGAGTCATCTTTCCCAGATGAAAATTAAGCGAAAAGATAATCCGCGCGCACCGATGCATCCGCCAGAACAGCATGCCGATCCGATCCTCGGGAGATCGCTGGAAATTGAGATCCCAGAGCAACAATTCCCAGTAAAGCGCCCACCCCTCGACCAGAAACGGCGTGCTGAACGTTCGCCGGTAAGGCTTATACCGCGATTGCATAAATAGTTGCAGATGATGACCGGGGATCACCTCGTGATGAACCGTCGCGCGACTAAAATGCATATTATTGCCGCGCATGCTCATCAGTTTTTGTTCGTACGTCATCGTGTTTGTGGGATAAGACACCGAGATGACCGCGCCTCCGGTGAAGAACGGATTGACGAGTTGCATTTGCGGCGACATCATATCCATGCGCCAGGTTTCGCGAGCGAGTTTGGGGATCGTCACAAGGTCGTTTTTATCGATGAACGCGATCGCCTCCTCGGCGAGCTCGCGGATCAGCGCCGGCTGTTTGCCGGGCTCGACGTGTTTTTGCTTGACATGTTCAAGAGCTTTTTTCCAGTCGTCGCCGTAGCCGAGCTCGCGCGACGCTTTGATCATTTCCGCCTCGCACCATTTGAATTGTTTTTCGGCGAGCGCGATCAGATCCTCGGGAGAGTAGGGGATCATCTCGTTCTCAAGTTCGTCGGCGAGCGCGGAGCGTCCGATCGGGTCGCCGATGATCGGGTCGTCCGCCGATACGCGTCTCATACCGCCTCCTCCGCCGAATCGCCTGCCGCCGCGCGGACGATCCGCCTCGGTCGATTCCGCCCCGGCCGCGGGTTTCAAACCGACGAGCTTCTCGTCGAGAAAGCGACCGTACTCGCCGATCGCCTGATCCGCAGCTTTGTACAAGTCTTGATTCCACCAAGAAAAAACGGGGTCGTAGCCGTTGTAATGGCCGAACCAATCGGCGAGCGCTCGCTTGAGTTCGCCGTTATATCGCGAAGCGCGGGCCGCGATCGCCTTCCTCCGCGCGATCTCCTCGGGCTTGCCTTCGGTCATATCTTTCAGCTTCGATTCAATCCCTTTCCGAGCCGCGGCGATCTTTTTGGGGAGGTCGCTCAAGATTCCCGCGGCTTTTTCGGAATCGAGCGGAGCCATCCTGAGCCTCGATTCCTCAAGGTCGACGACGATCGACGCGAACGGAAGATAAGGGGCGATC
>JAKBCQ010000011.1 GCA_021807585.1 Planctomycetota bacterium
CGGTGGCGGCTTCGTCCGGCGCCGGGGTGACGACGGCGTCGTCGACCCCCTCCCCCTTGCCGCCGCAACCCGATACGGAAACAAAAAACAACCCCGCGAGGCTCAAACTCAACGCGGTAGAATTCCACAAACGTGTCGATATCATAACGTTTAAATCCTCTCGGCGCGACGCGCCAAAGTCGGCTCAAACCCGGCCGAACGGCGTCGGTTCCGGGTTTGAATCATCACGAGGGGCGGTTTTCGCCCCTCGTTCGCACGAAGAACAAGGTTTCAACAACGAGTTCACGAACGACCCATATTTCGGGATCGTCAGCGGCCGCCTCCCGCGGGCTTGGCGTCGGCCGGTTTGGCGTCGGTCGGCGCCGCGGGGGCTTTCGCTCCCGTCTGCGCCGTCAACTGCCTTTCGATCGCGTCGATATAATTGAGCAGCGTATCGCGGACCGCCTCGACCTGACCGAATCGGCTATTTTCAAGGGGCTTGGGGACGCCGGGGGGGGGCGGACCCTGCGGCGAGATGTTTTGCGGCATTGCGGTGTAAGGCATCAGCCGCGCCGGGTTCCCCAGCCATTTGGTGAGATAATCGGACCGGAAACGAGCGCCCACGTGTTTGAGTTCGGGGCCGACGATCACCCCCGCGCCGCCGGTCGGCTTGAACTGGCCGATCGCATGGCACTGAACGCAAGCCCCCTTGGTGATCAATTGCCAACCGCCCGACAAATAATCGGGATAAGTCGATTCTTTGGCGGCGAGATACGACGGCTCGCGCTCGGGGACGACCTGATAGGGGAACTCGACTCCGTCGACCGCCGCGAAGTAGTTGGCGAGGTCGCGGGTTTCGACTTGATCGTGCGCGAAGTGGAACCGAGGCATGCGGAGGATCGTCGACGGTCGAATCATCGACGGTTCTTTGAGGAACGACGAGAGCCACGGTGTTTGAACTTTGCGTCCCTCACGAATGAGAGGCGGCGGGAGCGTGTTCCAGACCGAGGCGAAGTCGGCGCCCTTTTCCGCCTGGGTGTACGCCTGAAGCCAGGCGAAATTACCTCCGTCGGGGGGCGTGTAGTTCACCTTCGTCGTATCGATCGCGATTTGATCGCCGATATTGAACGTGTACCCGCGAATCGTCACGGGTTCCCACAATTGAACCGTCACCTCGTTCTCGAACACCGAGACGGGCATGCCCGAGATCGTGATCGGCTTGGAGGCGTCGTCGGTTGTGAGCGTCGGCGGCTTGTCGGCATCGAACTTGAGGTCGGGATAGAGCGAGTGATAATCCTTGTTACGGCTCAACCCGGCGCCGTTGTAGGAAATTTGCACGTTGGAATCAAACTGGGTGAGCGCATCTTTCACCTTCGTTCCCGCGGCGATCGTATACGACGGCATCTTGAGAACATGACAACCCTTGCAATTGTAGCGATTGATCAATCGCGATCCGCGATCCATCGCGTGCTTCACTTCGCCGTAGAACGGTAAGTTCTGTTTGGCGATTTTTTCTCCCGTCAGGCCGAGGACGAAAGTCATCACCTCTTCGATCGCGACAGGGTCGTTCGCCCAGGAGAACTGGGGCATGCGGAGCCGCTCGTCCCAGGTTTTGAGCTCGGCGTTCGTCTTCTTATAATCATAGCTGCGGGGACGATGCAGCTTCTGGAAGATGAAGCCCGCTCGCGTGTGCTCCTCGATTTGCTCCTGATAATACAGATCGGTGCCGTCGCGTCGCGATTGATCGTCGACGGGCTGATCCTCGAGGTATTCAAGAATATGAGCATAATCAAGTTTCGCCGGGCTCTTCGATCCCCAGCCGCTCAGCGAGGTGCCGATCGGCTTGGCGGTTTCGAATCCGGCGATGTTGTGGCAGCCGAAGCAGCCGAGGCGGCTGATCGTTTTCTCGCCCAGATACATCAGCTTTTCATTCTGGGACATATCCTTGACGACTTGCGTCACCTGGCTGAGCGGAACGCCCGACTTGCTCTTATAAAGCGAGATGAGTTCGTCGATCGCCTTCTTGACCGGGGGTGAATCGACCGACGGAACTTCGACGGGCTTCGCCCATTCAGCCTTGACCGTCAAGATCCACGAAGCGATGTCGGCCGATTCCGCGAGTGAAAGCTGCAAATTCGGCATCAGCGTGGTCGGATGGTACGAGTCGGGATTATGAATCCAGTTCGTCAACCACTTATAACCTTGCTCATGTGAACCGAATTTGTCGGAGATATTCGACAGGTTGGGACCGTGATCCGCCTTGGCGTAACCTTGCGCCGCGATGGGGAACGACGAAGGCGCGTAATCTTTGTGCGCGTGGCACGCGAGACAACCCTTCTGGAAGAAGAGGGTCTTACCCTTGGCGGGGTCTCCCTTCGCGGGAGGTTCGACGAAAGCCTTGGCGGGGGTGCTTTTGGCGTACAAATAGTGGGTGATCGCGTGGATCTCGGCGTCGTTCTTGGGTTGATCGGCGGGAGCGTCGTTGTTCGTCACGCCGTAGAACCTGGGCATTCGCGTATCGGGACGGAAGGCGTGGGGATTCTTGATCCACTTGACCGTCCACTCACGCGATGCTTTTGAACCGATATGTTCAAGATTGGGTCCGACCTTGGCGAGATCGGTCAGATCGGGTCCGACGGTTCCTTGTCCGCCGATCGCGTGGCAACCCGTGCAGCCGAATTTGACGATGCGATTATAGCCCGCCTGCAGTTTGTCGGCGTCGGGAATATCGGCGACTTCGTAGTGGCACTTCAAGCAGCTCGATTGCATGAACCGCTTGGGAAGCATTGGATAATCCCACATGTGGATCTTTTGGAACTGATACGTCTCGTCCCATTCATGTTCTTGTTTGAGATCGTTGGGTTCGTGCGACGCGAAGGTGAAATCGGTTCCCGATCCTTGACCGCCGTGGCAGATCGTGCAGCCGAAAAAGTTGATCGGGTGCGGACCGTTGGCGTCGAGATAGAGTCCGACGGTACTCGGTTTGCCCGTGACGGGGTCGACGCGTTGAAAGCCGTCGGCCAGGTGAGGGTGTGTTTTGAAGACCGTGGGGAGCGGTTTTTTGCTCGCGTCGAGCTCGTAATTGGGGCGATCGATCGCGAGGTGGCACGTCTGGCATCGATCGTAACGGGGTACTTCTTTGAAGTTATAATTGATCGTCAAATCGGGAAGAAAGATCTGTTTGATCTTCTCGGGGGGAGCGGCGAGGTCGATCAGCGGCAGGCTTCGAATCCACGCGGCGATTCCGTTGGCGTTCTCCTCCTTTTGTTTGAGGACGCGGCCGATCCGGTCGCTTTCGTGGAAGATCGCGTCGCGTTTCTTTTCGAGTTCGGTGAGACGACCTTTCAGATCTTCGATCTCGGCCTGCGTCTTGACGCGTTCGGCTTCGATCTTTTGTTTTTGTTTGGTGAAGGCGATCAGCTTGGCCTCGGCGGGCTCGAGCGTCGTTTTGAGATATTCGTGCGCTTGATGTTCCTTATATTCGTCGATCATCTCATCGTAATAACTGCGCAAGCTGTCGAGTTCGGCCTTCTGGAACTTGTAGCTCGTATCGGCGGCGGTGTATTCGGCCTCGATCTTATCGAGCTTGGACTGTTGCTCCTTGATTTTGCGTGCGTTCTTCCGCGCCGTTTTCTTGGCTTCGGCGATCGCGCGATCGATCTCCTCGATGTCCTTCTTGTTCTTGACGAGTTCGCGATCGCGTTCGTCTTTTTCGTTCGCCTTGAGCTTGGCTTGCTCGACGCGATAAAAATCGCGTTGAACGACCTTCCACGATCGGAAGTGATCGTCGAGGATCATCCAAACCGTGACAAGCGTCATCACGATCGAGCTGATCGCGAACACGATGTGCGTGCGTGACAAACTGCGGTATGTTTCGTCTTTGGCCGGCATATGTCTCTCTCGTGGTCTTGATCGTCGCGGCTCGGCGTTCGTCGCTCCGCCGCTGCGAGGTTTTCCCCACGCCTCCCCGGTCGATTAGATGTTGAAGAAATATTCAGGGATCGCCACCAGGTACTTCAGGTTGATCGTCCATCGCAGCACCATTTTGATGGGGAGCGACGCCATGAAAAGGAGCAAAAACGCCATCACAAGATAACGCGTCATACCCCCCTTCTCGATGATCTTCTTGAAGAACAACCGACCCATAAGCGGCGGAAGAATCATGAAATACGCGAGCGAAATCAAAAGCCCCGGCGCCTCTCGCAGCAAAATCATGTCGGGCTTCTTTTGTCCCCACATCTGGATCCAGAAGATCTCCGAGAGATTCACGTTGTTGAGCGGATTGACGCGATGGAGATCCCAATATTCGTAAGGCCCGAAGAAATTCCAGTTCGGCCCGCGGAGGAACGTTCCCAGGATGATCAGCATCACCCAGAGCACGAGAAACCCGTACTGGAACGTGATATAAGCGAACTTACGCTGAACGTACGTGTAATAGCCGTTGCCCTGTTTATTGGTGTCGATGTACGGAATCGCCATCAGCCCGACGATGATCAGGCTGGGAAGGACGACGCCCGCCATCCACGGATCAAAATAGACGAGCATTTCCTGCAAACCGAGGAAGTACCAGGGCGCCTTCGACGGATTGGGCGCCGAGGTTGAACTCGCGGGCTGTTCGAGCGGCGCCTTGAGGAGAATCGCCCACGCGATCAACACCACCGTCTGAACCACCATCGCGATCAGCTCGGTGTAAACAAGATCGGGCCACGTGAGCACTTTATCGGGCTCGAGCTCTTCCAGATTGGGCATGCCCCGCGCCATCCGTTCATCATTGATCACGGCGCGGCGGAGCGAGATCCACGTGAAATATCCCACCAGGATCAGCATCCCGACGATCGGCACGTTGTCGGGCTTGGTGACGATCTCTCGGAAGTCGAAATCGGTCATGCTGAGACCGAAGAAAAGGAGGAACGCGTTGACGATTCCCCACGCGACGATCCCGTTGGAAAGGAACCGACGGTAGGCGATCATCGCCGCGAAGCCGAGCGTGGCGCCGACGAAAAACGTCGTCGGACCCGCGATCGTATCGATCGCGTTGCGAATGAACTGAGGCAAGGCGAACTGACCTTCGAGGATGCAGACCAATCCCATCATCTGGAAAATCATCGTACAAGTCGCCCAGATCACCGTCCAAAGCGTGCGGTTCATCGGTCCGCCGATGCCGATCGCGGGGATGTGATCGTCGAGCGAAGGCGTTTTCGAGTCGCCGTTTTTGGACTCGGCGAAATGCGAAGCCTCGGCCGCCGCGGTGAGCGCGACGATCACGTTGCCGAGCGCCAAGAGAAAATACGAGCCGAGAATCGCCCCGGGAATGAAGTGCTTGCCGAGGATCAAAGCCGCCGCGACGGTGTAAAGAATCGCCAGCGACCAACCCAGCCACGCAGGAAACTTCCGCGTTTTGGGGGCGAGCCCATGCTTCGAGCCCCCCTCCGATACCATTTCCATGAAGCCGACGTAAGCCGTCGCCCCCGCGTTCAAAAGCGCGGCGAGCAGGTAATACCAGCCGAGCCCGTGCATCACGTTTGGAGTTAAATCTTGATTCATCGAGGTCGAATTCCCCTGGGTCTCGTCGCCGGGATCGATTCGCCGCGTTCCCGACCCATTCCGATATCTTGCCGCGTTAGACGTTACACACTTGTTTTAGCCGGAATTCGTCGATCGGTACGCGAAACCGCGCGTGCGTACCGATCGATGCGATTCGCCTCACATCGGTCCGCTGATGTTGCCGTCCTTGCGGACGCGCCAGAAGTGGATCATGATCAACAAACCCGCGGCGAGCGGAATCGCCACGCAATGAAGCACATAAAAGCGATTGAGCGTCATTTCACCCACGCTGCGACCGCCGAGCAGCGCGAACTTCGCGTCCGATCCCGACGTGATCAGCTTGACGCCGTTTAAAATGATCTGCTGCGAGCCGGGACCTTCGACGCCGACTCCGGGGGTCGCTCGCGCCATGTTCGACCCGACCGTGATCGCCCAGATCGCCAACTGATCCCATGGCAACAAATAACCCGTGAACGAGAGGAGGAGCGTAAGCACGAGCAGGATCACCCCGATCGTCCAATTGAACTCGCGCGGCGGTTTGTAACTCCCCGTCAAAAACACGCGATACATGTGAAGCCATACGGAAATCACCATCGCGTGGGCGCCCCACCGATGCAGCTCGCGCAAAATGCCGAGCGTCGTCACGTCTCGTAGCGCCAAAATATCGTTATATGCATGTTCGAGCGTGGGCCGATAATAGAACATCAGCAGCACGCCCGTGACGACTTCGACCATGAAGAGGAAGAAAGTCGTCCCCCCCATGCACCACGTGTAGGAGAGAGCGATCCCCTGTTTTCGAACGCTCACCGGGTGCAGGTGCAAGAAGAAGTTGGTGAGCATGACGACCAATCGGTTGCGACGGTCGCGGGGCATCGGATGGCGAAAGACGCTTTTCCAAAGCTGCGTCTCGTAGACCTTGTCAAGAATAGCCATGATTTCTTGGGTGTTCCTGGTCGGCTGGGATGATCAGTGAATCAATGAATGAAGCACGGCGCCCGTCGTCGCGGTTTAAACCGCGGCGACGAAGCTATCGGGATCTTGCCACTGTTGTTGTTCTTCCTTGAACGTTTGGCTTTTATCGACGACGAGCTGACCGTCGTCGCCGACGGCGATTTTGAACCGTTCGAGCGGCCTGGGGGCGGGGCCTTCGAAGTTGATTCCCGAGATGTAAAACCCGCTGCCATGGCACGGGCATTTAAACTTCTGCTCGCCGTTGAGCCAGTTGGGGGGGCAGCCGAGGTGCGTGCAAACCGACTGCAACGCGTAGATGATATCTTCACCCGAGTACGCTTTTGATCGAACGATCCAGAAACCCCAGTCGGTCTTCCACCGTTCGCTCACTTCTTCGGGCTCGAATTGGGTGGGTGGGCCGATTTTGACGGTTTGGGGAGGCTCGGTGATGACGTTGGGGAAGAGGAAACGGAGCGTCATGAGCGTCATCGCGCCCATGGCCGCGGTGAACATCCCCCAACCCGCGGCGATCCAGGGGAATTCGGCGATGAAATCGCGCCGCGGGCGCCGATCCGCGAGGACGGCGTCTTTGGAAGGTTTGGGAGGAACCGATTTGGGTTCGGCCTTTTTGGCGGCGTGACCTTTATCGGCGGGCTCGGCCTTCTTGGCGGGGGTGTTTTTGACCGCCGCGGCGCGTCGCGCCGCCTCGGCGAGGTCTTTGGGATCGTTCATCTGATCGAGCGGCGGAAGCTCGCGTGCCGCCGTGGGGGCGGTTTTGGCGGCGGGCGCCGCGGCCTTGGCGCCGGGAGCGGCTTTCGCCGCGGCGGACGGCGCCGTACCCCCGGCGGCTTTCGCCGCCGCGAGCTTCTCTTTGAGCGTCAACGGTCGGCCGATCGAAGGCGCGGGAGGGGGAACCGAAGGCGCCGATCCCGCCTCGGACGCGGCTTCGGCCGACGCTTCGGCCGACACCATGCCGGGCGGCTGCGCCGCTTGTGCTCCACCGCGGGCCGCGGCGAGTTTCTCTTTGAGAGTCAGCGGTCGGCCCAACGACGGCGCCGCTTGAGGAACCGCCGCGGGTCGCTCGGTTGAAGCCGCGACCTGTTCTTCGGCCGCCGCGGGCTCCTCGGCCGCGGGTTTCGCAGGTCCCGCGTTCCGCGCCGCCGCCAGGATGTCTTTCACGCTCGGTCGTTCCGCCATCGCGTCGCCCCAGCCTTTCGGACGATCGACCCGATTCTCGTGTCAATCGGCCTTGAATCCATGTGTTCTTATATCGTAATCCGAACACGACTCATGTTGGAATCGAGGATGGGACGGCCGCGCTCGACCCGATCCCTGGCCTCGCATCATCTCGCTCAAAACCGCGTTCGAGTCCGTTACGATAACTCTCGGATCGAGGCTCGGCAAGAAGGTCGTTCCGCCGAAATCGT
Organism: Planctomycetota bacterium; assembly: GCA_021807585.1. GTDB lineage: Bacteria > Planctomycetota > Planctomycetia > Isosphaerales > Isosphaeraceae > JAKBCQ01. The sequence goes on from JAKBCQ010000011.1 coordinate 7,902, forward strand.
CGATCGTTCCATCGGAACAATAACATCGAACACGCCGCTGATTGGGGGGGAAAATAAGGATGCTCGAATGTAATGCAAAGTTCGCGCCGTCACAAGCGGGTTGATCGTTCTCCTCGAATCTAGCGATTTTCCCCCACAAAGCCGATTCGCCGTATTCTCGACATTGGGAAAAAACCCGCTCGGCGTTCCCGCTTTTAAGAATCGAGCGCGGCGATCGGAGGCGCGATCATCGAACCCCGACCGTCCGATCCGCGCAACAATCGCGGGTTCGATCGGCGACGGCGCCGAATCCGATGCGGTGAAACACGAATCATAATAAATTATTATATCATTAAATAATTATAGCCGAACCGAACCGGATGAATCGCTTCCGCGATCAAAAGGGATCGCTCTTGATCGGCGTACGGCTCACGGCTAGGCTCGTTCGCCGGGCTTAGCGAAGCCGGGTTCGTCTTGATAATGAAAGGTAAACATATGCCAAGTTTAACGATTGATGGTGAGAAGACGGTTGTGGTCGACGCGGGAAAGAAGCTCGTGCTGGCGATTGAAGACGCCGGAATCGACCTGTTGCATCGGTGCGGGGGTAACGCGCGGTGCACGACGTGTCGCGTCGAAATCCTTGACGGCGATCCCGGCGCCATGAACGACGCCGAGAAAGCTCGATTGGAGCGTGAAACGGGGCTCACTCCCGCGATCCGGCTGTCGTGTCAGATCACGGTCGAAGGGGACCTGACGGTACGCGTCTTGAACCGATCTTCGACCTCGGGAACGCCCGCCGGACCGAGGCCGATGGATTGAATCGGCTTGTTCCCGGGTCGATCGGTCGCGAACGTCATCTTCATTTAACCGATTCGTTGCATTTTTTGCAGCGCGGCGAATGACGACGAACCCTGCCGCCGCATCGCTTGCAACGGCTGAATTTCCCCTGATGAAACTTCCGTTTCCGTGGTCGGATCGACATAAAAACCTCTTTTTGAGCGAATAGGAGGACGACGGAACGCGCCGGTTGGGCGCGGTCGAAGAGGAGATGTTAACGCCCCGGGGCGCGGTTTGCCGGCCCAACCGGGGCGATATTTTCGATTTGTTGGTTTTCATGGTGGAGCATGGGTTTTCGATCGGCGCAGCGGGGCGTTTCAACCGGGATGAAGGTCGAGTCGCATTTGTCGCCCTCGACGGCTCGATTTCGAATCAACAACTAGATAATATGCCCAAGACTGATCGATCGGGGCGGAGTGCGAAGCGCATGTTGTCTAACCGATCGACCACCCTACAATGATACGAGGGTGACTCCGGAATTCGACGCGCAACCAAGGATCGGCCGACAACATGAGTGCGTGGAAGAACAAGAGAGTCCGAAATCGCGAGCGACTCGGCCCAATCGGCCGGTCCGCGATTGTCATCGATGTCGAACGACTCGAATCGAGGCTTTTACTCTCATCGATTTCGGGCGGGTTGTTGACGGCGTTCGGCGCGTCGTCGAGCGGGCAGGGGTCGTCGGTCGAACCGCCCCCGCCGCTTTTTCCCGGGGGATGGATGCCGCCGCATGGATGGGTTAACCCGAAGCCGAGAGGCGCCACGTGGGTGTACTCGGCGGGGGCGACCGGCGGTCAGGTCAATTCCGTCGCCTCAGATGCTCATGTTCTTGATTGGCCCGCGGTCGATATGACTGCGGCGATCGATCAAGCGATTCAATCGCCTAATTTCGGCGATCCGGCGCCGTTCGCTCCGCCGCTGCAGGTTCCCACAACGGTGAATCAGCCGGGTCCCGCGCCGCTCCTCGGCACCGCGGCGAGCGTCGATCTGCAAGCCGCGGATCCGCTTCCAGACGCCGCGGCGATGACCGTGGGGGATTCGGTCTCGGGATCTCGACCGATTAACATTTATCGCGTTCCGATCGATCCCGGCACGGTGGCGGTGCGGATCATGTTGAGGTCGACCACGTTCAATGCATCGACCGGCCCGCAAATGGCGTTGATGGATCCGACCGGGAAGGTGATCGGCGAATGGCGCGATCTTGGCGGCGGAGATCCGCTCGACGTCACGTTTACTTCGACGGTGAACCAGTTACCACCCGTGGTTTATATCGGGGTTTGGACGACTTCGACTTCGATTCCGCAAGCGTCGGCGCCGGCCGAAAATCTTGCCGGGTTGGGATCGGATTCTTATGTCTTGTCGGTTGATAAACAGGTTGCGCCGAGCGCGTCTTCGCTTCCGCCGGGACAATATGAGACGAGCATCGTTCAGCCGATCGGCGGCTCACCCACGTCCTTAAACCTTTCGAATTCGTCGTCGAGTTCCGATTCGGCCACGCAGGGCAAGTGGAAACTACCTCCGCAGGCGATTTCATCGGCGCCTTCTTCGTTTTCCGATCAGAGCGGGGTGACGTTCGGTCAAGGAGGCGGGGTCGGCGGGTCGGCGACGGGGCCGCTTCCTCAGTTTTTCGCGGGGCCCGCCGCGGGCATTTTGGGCGCCGAGAATTTGATTCGCAACCTTGACCCCGAGACGATTTCCCAGGGTCTTGTCGAGGCCGAGGCGTTCGATCCCGCCGCGGCGCCGTTTGCGAGCGCCTTGGTGCAGAATACCAGCGGTTATCTTGGGGATGAAAGCGGAGACGGAACGGCTTCGGAACGATCGACTTCGGTCCCCGATGCGGCTCGCTCGACTCTCGGCTTCGCGGGATCGCCCGACCGTTTCGGCGCCGGAGGGTTCGACGGAGATCGCTTTGATCACGCTTTAGCGTCTTTATCCTATCATATGATGGAGTTGGATCGGATTGCGTCGTTAAACGCGTCGATCGCGGCGGGGGGGGATCCCGAGGCGGGAGGCGGCGCGGCGAATCGCCCGGAAAGAGGCGCGGACTTGCGATCCACCCTCGCGGTCGTGACCGATTCCGAGGGCTCGTCGGAGGCCTTCAAGTCGAATCAACGAGCGATTCCGAAGGCGGTCGGCGTCGCCACGGCTCTCGGCGTGCTGCTTTACCTGCCCGATCTGGCGCTCAAACTGCGCGGCGGCTCGCGCGAGATCCCTCCTCGGAAAAAAGGGGAACGCAAACCGAAAGCGTGATTCACCTCGGTTCGACGCCGAGCGGCGACGATCATCAAGCAAGACAAGAACTCTCATTTTTAACGCATAAGCACATTTATTCAGTAAAGTCGAACGGCCGCGGGGGGATGATCGGCGGGAGGGTGTTGTCGTGAACAAGCGTCGCTTTCTCACCGACGAAGTAGGTGTGATCCTCGGCGACGTCGAGGTTGAAGACGGGCGCCTCCTCCCCTTTTTCGATTGCGACGACCGTGACGACGCCGTCGAGGGTGCGTAGTCGATCCCCGCGTTCCAGTTCGCGGGCCTGCGCCCAACCTCGCCCCGCCCGCCAAACGCGGTGATAGCCGATCGTCGCCAATACGTCGCGATTTGATAAGGTAATTCGCATTATCTTGTATGGCGGGTTGTGGTGGATGATTGTGACGGGCATGAATCGCAGTGTTCCGTCGGCGGGATTCATGCTGAGAACGCGATCGCCGACCTGGATCGTCTCGATCGGAGCGACTCCGTCGATCGTGTGGATCGGCGTCCGCGCCGCGAAACAGCAGGTGATCTCGGGCGCCGGGATCTGCGGTAACGCGTCGGCGACCGTGATTTTCGGCGAGGGTTGATAACGATAACCAATTTTATCATAATACCATATTTGCAGGGCGTCTTCGTCTTCTTTGACGTCGGGGGCGCCGAGCGACCCCATAAGTACTGTAAGGATGTGTTCATCAAGCGATCTTGTTTTGGCGTTGGCTTGTTCGATGTCGTTGATATCGGCGACGAGCCGCTGACGCGCGACTTGTGCTTTGAGGTTCGCCGCGGCGAGCAGTTGCGCGGTCCTTTGTTCGAGGAAGGCGATGTCTTGAAGCGGCGATCGCATCAGATAGGGGCTTGTGGTGTCGTTCCACAATTGGTTGAGATCGTTACTGGTGGCGACGACGGGCATGCCGTTGCCGTCGTAGCCGATGTACCCCTGAAAGGTCGAGCCGAGGCGAAACGCCGGAGGAGCGTCGTAGGTACGGGTGAGATGGAATCGGGGGGTATCGATGATCAATCCTCCCGTCGACCCCGGACCGTTGACCGGCTCAAACGCATAATGAATCGGCGTGTGGAACAGGTCGACGAGGAGTTTGCCGAATTCGCGAGGCTCGCGCCGCGACAGGGCCGCGATTGCGAGCGAGCGCGTCGCGTCGTCGTCGGTTGAGAGCGCGATTTTGGCGAGCGCCAAGGTTGAGGCTCGATTGGGGATTTGGCTTAATAATTGGACGCGTCGGCGTTGAACCGAGGGATGCGAATCGGAAAAAACTTTGTGGATTGAAGCGACGGCGCGGGGATCGGCGACATCGGCGAGAAGACGCTCGGCCTCGCCGCGGCGGCGTTTATCGCCGAGCTGATTCGACAGTTTTCGGAGTGTCGATTCCCAGTAGCGATCGGCCTTGAACTGGATCCGTTCGTCCTCCTTGGCGGCGTCGATCTGTTGTTTTGTCATCCATTTATTGTCATGCTTAACGTATCCGAGTCTTTTCCAGGACGTTTCGCGGGCGGGATCGAGATGGATCGCGGTGGTGAAGTGCGCGATCGCCTCGAGTTTTAGGCCGTTTTTTTCGCACCAACCGCCGAGTTTAACGTGTTCGGGGGCGAGATTGTGATCGCATCGGATGCGATACGCGCGGGCCTCGATTTCAAGTCCGTCGTCGATCATCGCGCGGATCTTCTTTCGCTCGAGCGCCGCGGACTGGACGAGTCGATAGCGTCTGCGGTGATATTCGACGAGCTTCTCGACGAGGTCGCGATTCGACATGATCTCGTCCCGCGCGCGCTCAAACGGAATCCATTTATCGGCGTCGCGAACGTGTCTTAATAACCCATGCGCTCTCGTATTAGTTGGATCTAAACTTAAAGCAATAGTTAAGTGCTTGATCTTCTCGACGCCGAGTCCGCGTAGTTCGCACCAGAGGGCGAGATTCACCTGCGATTCGGAATCGCGAGCGACCGTCGCCGCCTTTTTCTTATAGGCGATTCGCGCCGAGTCAAGATCGGCCTTGCTCGCCGGGGGTGAGTCGTCGGCGACGATCGCAACGGCGATAAATACAGCGAATATCATCATGATTAACGCTCGGCGAAAATGTGATGGAAGT
>JAKBCQ010000718.1 GCA_021807585.1 Planctomycetota bacterium
TATGAACGAACAAGTCGGCCTTGATCGACCTGATCGCCCTCGACGATCACTCGAACGGATCGTGATCTTCGACGTCGGGAATCCAAAGATAAGAAACGTGCGACCGGATGTATTTCCAGAACGAGTCTCCGTTTCGCGCGAGCGACTGCGCGATTTCAACACGCGCTCGGTTTTTGAATTCATGATAATCGTTCGCGGCGGGCTCGGGAATCCGCTCGATCAGCTCGATCGCCCGCCTCGGGTCGATCGCCGCCGTCGCGATCAACGGATTCAAGTCGTCGAGCGAAGCGGGGTCGATCGGCTCGATCAGCAATCGCGCAATCACTTTATGATATTGAGCGAGAGACGCGGCGATTTTGGCGTCGATGTTTTTACTTCGCGTCCGTTCGGCGGGGGTTTTGCCAAGAGACCTGAGAGCGAGCGTTTTCCAGAAGCATTCGGAGACGAGCGCGGGATCGATTTTCTCGGCGCTTCCGACGAGCGTCGCGGCGACGTCCTCGGGTTGAGTCAAACTGCGATCGTTGCGTGCCGAATTGTTCACGCAATGATCGAGCAGATCATACGCTTCATTCAGTAATGATATGGCGAGATGGCGATTCGTCGACGCGAGATTCTCGGCCATGATTCCGAGAGCGTAAGCGCGGAGCGATTCGTCGCCGATCGTCGCGGCGATTTTTCGCGCTCGGTCGAGATCGCGCGGAGCCGTTCGATAACAAACGCGCACCGCGTATTGATCGCGTTGATTGGGATCTTTAACGAGCGCGAGAACGCGTTCGGCGTCGGCGGGCGACCGCGCAGCGATCTCATGAGCGATGTTGCCGTGATGCCGATCGAATTCATATTTATCGGTCAGATCTTTGATCATATCCAGAGCCGCGGGTAGATCGATCACCGAAAGCTCCTCGGCGAACATCGAGCGGGCGAAACCGGGAAAAGCCGCATTGGGGAGTTTGTGCGCGTCGGCGAGAGCATCGCGCAGCAACTTGGTCGCGCGTTCGGTTTCCCCCAGATCGAAAAGCCGATCGGCGGCCTGGCTAATTCCGATCAGCCGAAAAACGGGATCCTTCAAGTTATTCGCCTGGAGCAGCGCTCGCGAAGCGACTTCGAGTTTCTTCTTGCGATCGCTTCCAGGAATCCGATCGATCAACATAAAATACGTGGTCATCTTTGCATACGGATCGCCGATCGATTCGGCGATGTTGAGAGCGTCGTCGATTCCTTCTTCTTCCAAAATCGCGATCGCCGCGATCGCGCGGATCATCTCATTGAGCATCTCTTCCTTAAATAACTTCTGATCGACGAGTTCGAGCGCGTGTTCGGGGTCGACTCGCGCCGTCGCCTCCATCGATTTCATCAATCCCGATTGAAGCCCTCCTTTGATCACCTTTTCAAGATAGGGATCAAGAATCTTTCGCGCAAGCGCGTTTCGTTCCTTGGCGTCTAGCGGAGTTTCCAGGGATTTCATCGATTCGGCGGGTTTCTCGTCGGATCGAATCAGCGTGAAATTGAGAATATCGGAATCTTTGTTCGCGATCGAACCGTTGAAGCGATATCCGGCCTTCCGCACAAAAACGAAAGCGCGGCCGATCGGAACTCCCACGAGCCGATACATACCCTCGCGATCGGTTTCCACGCTTAACGTCTCAAACGTATCTCCGCGCGTGAAAACCGTCGCTCCCGATACCGGCGATCCTTTGGAATCGTGCACTTTCCCCGCGACGGCGTTGGAACGCGATTGGGGAGGGCCTTCGAGCGGAATCAAGAGAACGAGCGTCTTCCCTTCGGCGAGCACGTTATTGATCGAGGGATTTCTCGTAATATAAGGATTATTTGGAACGTTCGGAATGGAGATCTCGACGACTCCCGCGACGACGGCGGGGACCTCATATTTCCCCTCGGCGTCGGTTTGAACATCGGCTTGCGACCATTTTACCTGGATACCTTGCTCCCGCATCGATCGACCGAAAACGCGAACGAGCCTTCCTTGAACGGCTTTGGGATCGTCCGCGGTTAATCGTCCCCGCACGCGTCCGACGGGCGCCAGGACGAACGGCTTATCGCGCGGCGGGCTGCTTCCCAATTGCGAGCCGAATCGATCGGATTCGACGATGAGAACGGTCGGCGATTCGCGCGACACGGTCGTGATCACCGCCTTGCCGTCGGAGTCGGTCGTCGCTTTCAGTCGATCCCTAAGCCGATCGGGAAGTGGCTGAGATAGAGATGCGCCTGGAATTTGAACTGAAAAAGGAACGACCCGCGCCCCGACGACGGGCTTGCCGAGGGGGTCGTTGATAAGTATCGGTTCGGTATTTTTTGGTCCAAGTTTGAGCGTGATCGGCTTTTGAGGCGCGGTTTTCCAGGTGAATTCGTAACCCGCGAGCGTGGCGTCGGCTCGGATCGCCCAAATCGCGATCGGCTGACGGCTTAAAATCACGTCGGTTTCAGGGACGAGATCGAAATGAAACAAACCATTTTGATCGGAGAGCGTTTTGGCGCGTTCGGGATCGAGCCGGACGGACGTCGCTGTGGGAACGATGAAAACCTCGGCGGCCTCGGCGGGATTACCTTTGTCGTCGACGACCTTCCCCTCGATTCGCGTCGTCTCGGGAGGTTTTGCGATCGGTCCCTGTTGAGCCGATAGAGCCAATAAGACAAGGAACGTGTTCATGCCGATACTCCGACAAGAAGACGACGAACCGCGAAATCCGACGAGCTGATAATGACAGACGTCGTTACGCGGTCGATCATATCTCAGAGTAGTGAGTGAAGCAAGCGTGGAAGAAAAATCGGCGCCCGGGTTGTTACAATCGAGTTATGCGTCGGGATTCCCGTGTTTTTCGAGCAGGGCGCGGAGGCGTGCGACTTCGGCTTCAAGAGCGTTCGCTCGTTTCGCTTCCTCCTCGGCTCGTTTCGCTTCCTCCTCGGCTCGTTTCGCTTCCTCCTCGGCGCGTTTAGCTTCCACCTCGGCGCGTTTGGCTTCCTCGCGGGCTCGTCGGTTCGCTTGCG
>JAKBCQ010000719.1 GCA_021807585.1 Planctomycetota bacterium
CGCGTGTCGGTGCGGGCGCGGGCCGACGGTTCGCTGCGCAGGGCGCGCGACGCTCGCCGAGCGTGCGAGGCGGGATTCCAGGGCGAACCGACCGAACCCCCCGTCGACGCGGCCGCTCTCGAACAGGCCGACGCGGTCCACGACGAGATACGTAAGCTCCCCGATAAATATCGCATTCCCATTATTATGTGTTATCTTGAGGGGTTGACGCACGAACAGGCCGCCGAGCGGCTTTCTTGGCCGTTGGGGTCGGTGAAGGGGCGATTGGCGCGGGCTCGCGATTTATTGCGATCGCGACTAAAGCGGCGCGGGTTTGTGGCCTCGGCCGAGCTGACGGCGATCCGATCGGCGCGACCGTCCGCGGTTCCCGAGGCGTTACTCGACCTTACATTAAAGGCCGCGACGCGGTTCGCGGCGGGAGAGGCGACGGCCGTCGCCGGAACGACGATCACGATCACCGCGGGGGCGGCCGCGCTCGCGGAGGGGGTTATCAAAAGCATGATCGCGACCAACATCAAGATCGCCGCGGCGGCGATTCTTTCCACGGGCCTCGTCGTCGGTTCGGCGAGCGTCATGGCGTATCAACAGACGTCGGGCACTGCGGCCGCCAAAAGAGCGGCGTCCTCCGTCGATGCGGACAAATCCGCGCTCGATGCACAACAATGGATCGGCAAGGCGAGCATTCCCTCGGCGGGAACCGAGAAGGATAAACCTGGATCGCTCGACGGCACGCCCCACGCGAAGGCGATTCCTCCCTCGGATGGTTCCGCGAAGGCCGCCCAGGGAACCGCGAAGGCCGAGGAGACGAAGAAGAGCGATCTCGTCGAGTCGGTGCGTTCGATTTATCAATCGATTGTCGATCGTCATCAACAAGGAGTTGAAGCTCTTGATCCCAATCTCCTTTATGTATGGTCGAAACGGATTCTTGAAGAACAATCGCTCGATCCGACGGACCGGAAGCAGTTGGTTATTTACATTCTAGATCATCTGAATCGCATGGAGACATTGAGAAAAGAAGTCGCATCGCGATATGAAGAAGGGCAAGTGAAGCTGGTCGAGAAGCAAACGGCCGATTTTTACGTCATCGAGGCGGAACACTGGATCGCGAACGCGAAGGAGGGCAAGCCGACTCCGTTTGATCATTATCGCGACAATCCTCCTGGAATTGAAATGAAACTTCAAGACGCGGCGAAATCGCAGGGCGGCGTCGCCAAGGCGGATACGAACGCCGTCGATTCGCATAAATCCGCGCCCGAAGCACGACAACGGATCGGCAAGGCGATCTCACCTCGGATGACGGATAAGAACATCGAGCAAATCGACTCGATTGTATCCGAACGAATTGCTGAAATGTCAAAAAATATGATTAATCATTTTAACAAAAATGTTGAAAGAAATAATTGGAACTTCTCATCTTTTCCTAATTTATCCTTGAAAATGATCGAGGCTGAAATGAAAGACGTTATCGATCATGATAAGACGGTACAAGCTTTTCAAAATCATCGGGATCGAATGTTGGCAATGTTTAATTACTACTATCAGATCAATATGGATAATGATATGGCGAATGTTAATGTGTTGCTTATTTGCCTCAATCATTTACGACAATCGGAGAAATGGCTGGCGAACGCCAAGGCCGGCGAGCCGAATCGTTATGGGGAAGACAAACCTCCTGAGATTGATATGAAAAAGAAAGACGCTACGGGGACGGGTGCGCCGATCGACGCGAAAAAGACTGAAAAGCCTGCGAAATCACTTCTCCCTTCGATGCGCGACGAACGGAAAAAGCCGATCAACAAGGCGATTTTCGCGGCGCTCGATCGTCCGATTCCGATGCATTTCCCCAACGATACGCCGATTGAAGAGGTTTTGAATTACGTGAGGAAGGCGTCGGCACAAGAGCCCGGAGGTAAGCCGCTTCCGATCTACGTCGATCCGATCGGGCTTTCAAACTCCGACAAAACCATGGCGTCGACCGTGGCGATCGATCTTGAGGGCGTTCCGCTTCGAGTCACGCTCGATATCGTGTTAAAACAATTGGGGTTGTGTTATTTTGTCAAAAGCGGGTTTATTTACATGACCTATGAAAATGCGGACGATTTATCTCGAATCAACGATCCCGACGGTCCGTACGCCGATCCCGAAGAGTGATTCGCGGTTCGCGATTCCGCCGGATCAATCCTAGGAATCGATCCGAGCATCGGAGCGCGATGTAATCAATTCACCAACCCGACGCGCGAGCGAGGGTCTTTTATATCTCATTCTATAAAGAATATGCAGATTATTAAACCACTCGCTCGCGCGTAGGGTTTGGTATGAAGAATAGGTCGCACCTCAACGCTTACACGAATCGTTTGGATGCGGCGGAAGCGACGTCCATCGTTTGTGGCCGAGGTTCGGAACTTTTCGCGAGTCTCAAGCGTCTATTCAGAAGCGCGATTGTCGTGATACGATAGCGACGGTTGTCGGCCGATTCCGTATCAATCCGAATTTCTATTCAGAGATTCTCGGAACGGCGGCCGACGTGGGGTCGATTGCATTCTCAGCCGTCGCGGCCGCGGCGGCGAAACGGAGCGGAACACCATGATCGCGACCAAAATCAAGATCGCCGCGGCGGCGATTCTTTCCACGGGCCTCGTCGTCGGTTCGGCGAGCGTCATGGCGTATCAACAGACGGGCTCGGCGGACGCCGCGAAATCACAAGGCGCCGTCACCGAGGCGATCCCGTCGTCCGAGAAAACCCAGAAGGCTGACGAGATAGCGGCGAAGGCGGACGAGGCGAAGAACAGCGATCTCGTCCTCGCGGTCCGTTCGATTTATCAATCGATTATTGATCGTCAGCAACAAGGCGTCGAAGCCGTCGATCCCAATCTCCTTTATGTTTGGTCGAAACGGATTCTGGAAGAACAATCGCTCGAATCGACGGAGCCGAATCAACTGTCTCATTATATCCAAGAACATTTGGATCGGATGAAGTCGGAGAGTAAAGCGGTCGCCGCGC
>JAKBCQ010000720.1 GCA_021807585.1 Planctomycetota bacterium
TCTGCAATCCCGCGCGGTCGGTTCATGCACTCGTTCATCTTGATCACGGCGATCTCCCGCTCGAAGCGCCCGCGGGATACACGCGACACGCGCGGGTTTCGCTTTCGGCGGCGTATCGCTGGAGCGATTATCGTAATGTTCTCGAATACTTGCGCAACGATCTTCCCGCGGGGATCAAGATCGCGAATGCGCTCAAGGGTTCGCCGGCGTTATTGGCGCCGTCGGGGCGTCGCTCGGCGTTTCCCGCCGAGTCGATCGCCTGGCTTCGACTTGTGAAACCAGGTGACGAGAACGTATTTATCCGATCACTTGAGGAATGCGTCGATTCGGCGGTCGTTTGGAGTCCCTTGGAGTTCGAGCACGGCATGAAGCCTCGGCTTGAAGGTTTGCGATCGACGATTATGAGATTGTATCGTCCCCGCGCGAAATTCGGCGCGATCGAGATCTGGGAGCGGATTCCCCTCATCCCAAAGACATCGAAAGATCGGAATCCTTTGTCATTCAACCGAACGACGCGTTAAATAAAACTCCAGCCGATCGAATGAATGAAAGAACCCGTCAAGCAATCGCTGAGGCTGAAGATCGTGACAATTCCATCCGATTATGAAAAGCCACGTCGCAACTCACAGATAACTGCTTACATAATAATCTTATTGCGTTTTCGATGACTTGTTAGCCGATCCCATTTCGATCCAAAGGTGATGGATCCGGATCGAATTCGTTCGACACGATTTGGCTCGATGATGATCGGATACCGATGTCGAGATCCCCCGCTCATCGACGCAATCGAAGTGACCGAGCTTTTCTTCCGATCTCCATTCGCAATCATCTCCGGCATTTTCGCTCGATAGATCCATTATCCATTGATTAATCATATCATACCAATAAGCCGCCGTTTTTTTCTGGATATAGCCGATCATCGCAGCGGTTTCGATATCGGCGCCGTGCAAGCCGAGCTTGCAGCGTTGCACGCCTCCCGTCGGGGCGGCGTTGTTTCTATTCGCACCGGCGACATACTCACGCTCACGATCAAGACCGGGAGCCGGGAGTCTTTTAGCTTCGATAACCAGAAAAGGTTCATAGATGGAATAACCACGCGCATCAATCACCGTTAATTCCTCGGTTCCGAGAACACCCATATCGACCAATCGAGCTTTCCCCTGAGGAACTTCGCGCTGAAAATGAACCATCGGGAGCAAGGAGCGGGAGCGGCGATTCAGAAAGACACAGAGATGAAAATTGAGAGATTGCTCCGCAACATCTCTCGGACGTTCGGCATCGTCACGCCAATCTGGTAGCTGATCGCGAATAAAAATCAACGTTTTCGGTATCAAACCTTCGTCTGTCGATGGTTTATAGGTAAGCTTGCCGGCGCCGCCGGCCCTCACGCCTTGCTTTTGAAACATGTTCACCATCCTTGATCGCGAAGGTCGATCAGCGTATCGTCGGCGTCGCGTACCGCGGTGGAACGGATCCAGTAACGCAGACGATCGGGCTTCACGATCAAGATGACGTTTTCATCATAATACCGTAAGACTCGAATCGTCCGGAGCGATTCGCGGCTTTGATCATAGATCAGCTTACGTAAGGGTTCCTCGCAATCCGACCCCAGCCATTGCACATCGGGTCGATCGCCAAAATAGAAAGGCTGCGCGATCAAGCCGTTCAAAAAAACCGGTTCATGCGAATTAAAATTATCGTATAAGCTGCCGATCAATCGAATAAAGAGCGAAGAATACGCTTTCAAGTTGTTTGAATCAGCCTTCTTCTTAAGCAGATCAGACTCCTGGCCAAGGCGAACGTAATCGGTCATGTAATCGAGAACGTCATCCATGATCGCTTCTTCCCAATATGAGAGATCGAGCTCGGACGGATCGTCGGGGATGGGAAGACGATCGATATCCTGTTTGAGAATCGCCGTAGCTCTACCTGATAACGCCTGTGTTCCATTGACCGCGCAGCAAAATCGATAAAATCTGATATGCTTTTTTAGAGATTCATAGAGAGAATGAAGCTCGGCGGCTTGATCGGGAGGAGCATGAATTCCAACAATTTTATCTTTGTATGTAATTTGGTTTTTATCCCAATATGCGACCGGAAGTGATGAGTTTTCTTTAATTAAAATCAGTGGAGGGGTGAATCTATCTCGGTTACGAGGGCTTTCAAATAAAGAGTGCTCTAAACAAATGATGAGTTCGGTGCGAACGCCTTCATTAGTCAATGCCTCAGTCGGAAGAAATGATCCGCCGGTAAGAAAATCAGCGTTTCTTTTCCCATTACCAACAATAAAACCTTCTCCGTATTCCCATCCCTTACGTTCAACGAACTCTTTAAGAGTCGGGAGGGATCGAATCCGACAAGAAATATTGGATAATCGCCCCCCTCCGAGCAACCCGGCCCGCCAAACGAACGGGTCTTCACTGGCTTCGAGAGGGGTTACGAGATGCCAATCGTAATGATCGATATCAAAGGCGATTTTCTCGGCCGTTTCATAGGATCGGCGAAACGTTAAATGATTGATCGGCTTTCCATCCTGAGAATCCCTAACGGCGTGCCAGGCGATCGTCTTCGGATCGGCGCCGTCGTACAATCCTCGAATTGAGACGAAATCAAGAACGGTATGAAGACGGCAAATTTTCATTAAATGATTTCGAAAACCACCAGGACTACAATTGTAGAGCAGTCCACTCGGCTGAATCAAGCACAACGACCCTCCCGGCGCCAGCGATTGTAATCCCCTTTCGAGAAACAAATACGCGATCTTTTTACCTGGCAGTTTGCGCTGATCTTTGGGGCGAGCCGCGTCGACGGCTTTTGCGGCCGGAGAGAGCTCAGATTCAAATGGCGGGTTGCCGATCACGATATCGAATTGATCAGGCCAATCGTGTTCGGTTCGATTAGAAAATGTATCCGGGTCGAAAAAATCGCCTTCACGCAGGTTGCGACTCCTTAACTTCTCGAACCGCAAGCTCTTCCAGATCACGGGAGGTTCGAGAGCGT
>JAKBCQ010000721.1 GCA_021807585.1 Planctomycetota bacterium
CTTCGCTGTTGAACGTTCTCGGCGTAAACGAAAACCAAAGCGATCGAGAAGATCGGGATGATCCGTACGAAATCAGGAGCCTTAAACAAAACCGCTTCACGTAAACCCTTCCGCTCCGACACCGTCTCGGCTCTTTTGGTTCTCTTAATTGAAAAAGTCGCTCATTCCGAAGATCCGCTCTTGCTTGATTCATTCGCTTTTTCAAACGAATCCAATCAACCCGCGGAAGATGATCGAAGCCTGAATTGAGAACTCAAAGCCAAGCCGCCGATATCGCTCGCGCCCAAAAGAACCAGGTCCGACGACGAATGAACCGATCGATTTCTCATCACATCAAAGTGATATGTGAAGCCAAAACGCCCGCGAGAAATCCGGTCGCGATAATCAAGAGCACGGTTCCCGAAATGACGGCGAAAATATAATCTCTCTCAAACAAAAATATCATGAATATAAGCGCCACTCTGGCGACCGGCAAGGCGATGAGCAGAACGACGCCGATCCCCATCAATTGATCCGCGAGTCGATCGTGATCATTCGAGGAACCGCCTCTCGCCATGCTGAGGATCATCCCGATCGTGATCCAAACCGAGGCGAAAATCGACCCGTACTTCAAAAGCCCCGTAAGGATTTTTTCCATGCGAATCAGCCTAAGCTGATCATCTTTTGTTGAATTCATAAGAAGATTTACCCGATAAAGGTTTTTCCGGGAAACGCCGCCAAGAACATCTTCACCGCCAGGATCAACAGAACGATGATAAATAATGTACGAATTCTGCTGTTGGAGGTGCGCATAAGGATTTTCGAGCCGATAAAAGCTCCGATCATGGAGCCTAAAGCCGCGGGCGCGGCGACGCCCGTGAGGATCTCGCCGCGCGCGTAATAAACGCCGGCGCTTGCGGCCGCGGTGACTCCGATCATAAAGTTCGATGTCGCCGAAGAAACCTTGATGGGAAGTCGAAGAGCCGAATCCATCGCGGGAACTTTCAATACGCCGCTGCCTATTCCGAGCAACGAAGACACCACGCCGGCGCCGTACATCAAAAAAAGGCCCAAAAAAACGCGATCGACGTTGTAATTAACGTCGCATTGCAAGAGCGGATCGGGATAACTGGAATTAAGCCGCAATTTCGTCGCCCATCGATCGGCCGGCGATTCCGGGCCCGTCGGCAAATGATCTTTCTTCCTTTTAAGAAACATTTGATGTGCCGAAACTAATAAAATCACGGTAAACAATAAATACAACACCGACTCTGGAAAAACGCCGCTGAGAATGATGCCGGTGAGCGCTCCAAGAGTCGTGCCGATCTCCAACAATATCGCCAATCGGATATTTGTAAGGCGATTTTCCATCGCGCTCGCCGCGCTTCCACAAGAACATCCGATGACTGAAATCAAGCCGGCGCCGACGGCGTAATGAATATCCAACCCGAATAATAAAGTAAGAGCCGGTATGATGAAAATCCCGGACGCCATGCCCAGGATCCCGCCGAGTAAACCCGCGGCCAGCGAGGTTAAACAAATCATTAAAGAATAAATAGGTGTGCCAATACTCATAAATTATCCTTCGGCGCGATGATCGCCGGCGGTTTGATCGAGTCGATTGAAAAAGGGGCGGCGCGTCTGCTTAAACGCGTGGTGAATCGAATTTTATCGCCGCGATAGAAGAGCTTTTCGTAATCCACCGGTTTTTGATCGAGCGAGTACGAGGTTCTCTCGATGAGGAGAATGGGGGCTTTCTCATCGACTTCCAACATTTTGGCGACGAACGGATCGGCCGAGATCGCCTCGATTCGATAATCGGCCTCAAGCAGCGGGGTGTCGTATTTTTCCTCAAGCAACGAGAAAATAGGGTAAATCTCAAGGTCGTTCTCGATGATTTTTAGCCCGAGGGGAAGCGGCAGATAAGTCTCGTCAAGCGAAATGGAGACGTTATCGGCCATTCGGACCCGCTTGATTTGCACCACTTCCGTACCGATCGGCAAGCGCAGTTGACGAGCGATTTCCTCGCCGGCCGATATCGTCCAGGTTCCCAAAAGTTTGGCCGAGGGTTGCATTCCGATCGCCGCCATGTCTTCGACAAACCCTGTTAGCGCGGTTAACTCTTGTGTGATCTTAGCCTCCCGAACATACGTACCTTTACCTCGCCGAATCTCAATCAGTTCGAGTCGCTCCAGCTCTTGTATTGCTTTACGGACCGTTGTTCTGCTGACGTTGTATTTTTGGATCAGCTCCTCTTCCGAGGGAAGCCTGCCGCCGGGAGCGATCTCTCCAGCGGCGATTGAAGCCGCGAGATCCTGTTCGATCTGGAAGTAAAGCGGAACGGCGCTCTGCGGATTGATATCCATACCGACATTATGACGTCATGACGTCCGGTCGTCCAGAGGATTCGGTTTGGATATTAAACCGTATCTTTGTGAAGTCGTTATTATGATGAATTTGAAACAGTAACATAAAACAATATTCATTTAGCTTGATTCATCCGCAAGTATGTAAAATTAAGAATTCGTGCAAGTTTAGAAAAGGCGATAATGTGTTTGCGGGGATCGGTTCGAAATTCGCCTTCAAAACCCGTCGATTACTTGGAATTCATTCCGGATCGTCTCAATCCGATTCGAACCGCCGAACGACGTATCGTGCGGTTCATCGCGTCGTAAGCGGAAAGAACCGGGAAGGTTTTTCAATGTATAATTTAGAATAATTTATGTTCTTAAATAAAGACGCGCCCAGTTGATCGCATGCTTCGCCGCCCGGCGTTGAATCGTCGAGCGAGGTTGTTCGGGGCCGAGCTCGAGCCGGCGCGATTCGACTCCTCGGTCGTGCGCCAAACCAAGATAAACCAGACCGACGGGCTTCTCGACGGTTCCTCCCGAAGGACCCGCGACGCCCGTCACGCTCAGCCCCAAATCGGCGTGAAATCGATCGCGCACCCCGACCGCCATCGCACGAGCCGTCTCGTCGCTCACCGCTCCCTTCGTTTCAATCAACCCGCGCGGAACTCC
>JAKBCQ010000722.1 GCA_021807585.1 Planctomycetota bacterium
CGGGATCCCCAGCGAGGCGAAAGCCGAAGCCGCGGCGTGATCGTGGCAAGGCGCGCCTTGATCGGCGAGCGCCAAGAGACAAATCATCTGAACGCCCGCCGAAACTAACTGAGCGGCGATCTCAAACATCTTCATCTGCTCGCCCCCCTCAATTAAATCGCTGATTAAAATCAGGATCGTCTCGGCGGGGCGTGCGATCACCCCCTGACAATACGCCAAAGCCCGGGCGATGTCGGTCCCGCCCCCAAGCTGAACGCCGAAAAGAAGTTCGACGGGATCGCTCAATTCGTCGGTCAGATCGACGACCGACGTGTCGAACACCACGACGCGGGTCGAAACCGCGGGAAGGCTCGCGAGCACCGCCCCCATGATCCCGGCGTACACGACCGAATTCTCCATCGACCCGCTCTGATCCACACATAATACGATATCACGCATCGATCGCCGCGTTCGGCCGCTTCCCAACCGGGTTTCGGGAACAATCGTTCGATAAGCGGGTTGATAATGTCGCAGGTTGGCTCGGATCGTTCGATTCCAGTCGATTTCGGAATACCTCGGCCGGCGATTCCGAGTCGATCGATCGAGCGCTCCCAGCACCGCCTGTTTCAATCGGTCGGCGAGCCTCCGTTCGATCGCCTCGACGACCGAGCGAACCACCTGACGCGCCGTGTCGAGCGTCGCGGCGGGCATCGCCGATTTGAGCGCCACGATGCTCGCGACAAGATGCATATCGGGCTCGACCGCCTTGAGTAATTCGGGCTGATTAAGCAAATGTTTCAAATCCAACCGTTCAATCGCGTCTTTTTGAAGCAGCTTAACGACGGATGTCGGAAAATACTTGCGAACGTCCCCCAGCCAGCGCGCCACCCGCGGCGCCGACGCGCCGAACCCTCCCTGCGTTTGCTTCTCGTCGGCGTCGTACAGCATCGCCAGCGCCGCGTCGATCTCGGCGTCCAGCCCGTCAAGCCTCACCCCCGTCCCGTCGCACGAATCCCCTCCCAAAACGATCCGCCATCGATTTAAACGTTCTTCAGAATCGTTTAATTCTTCCATTTCATTTCCTCTTTGATTTCTTGATTTCGATCATTTCCGATATATTCGAGCCCAAGCAAACGAGCGACGAGCGGCGCGACGAGCGCGGCGCGGCTCGCGTCGAATTCGTGGCGATCGAGGTCGGCTTCGGTTCGACCGATCGTCGCCGCGGTCGTCGGCTTCAATGCTTCTCCTCGCGATCCCCTCGCGCGGCGCGAATCTCCAAGTTCCTTCGCCTTTTCTCCCAGGTTGCGCCGAAGCGGCGCATCGAGATCGGCGAACGTACGCCGCAGGATCGGCGCAAGATTGATAAACGAATCGTTCGATATCGATTCCAGCCAATCGTCGACGATCGCGAAGAGCGCGTCGTCGTGATACAGCAAGTCGCCGTTCCCCTTGAAAAAACCCTCGATCCACGCCGCGGCGCGATCGGGCTCGACGGTCGCCGAAACGTCAAGCGACATCCTCCGTTCCACCTCGTTCGCTTCGATCGCGCGGGCGTCGAAGAGCGTCCGACAACACCTTCCCGCCACCTTCCGATGCGTCCGCTCGGCCAGGGCGATCTTGAACAACGCATCGGTCCAATCATGAATATGTTCAGGCTTATTGATTAAACGGATCGCCGAATCGGCTTTGACGATCGCTTCGAACGTCGTGTTCGCGGCGTCGTCGTCGAGCGCCAGACACGCGGGCGGCAGATTGATGCAGATCCGTGCAATCATCGCGTCGGTCGCGTGCTCAATTATATGATTATTAGATCCTCGAACGTCGCCGTACCGCGCCAGATTCGCCATCGGCGGAAGCGCGTTCATTAGTTGATCGACATCGCCGACGACCGCGGCTGTATTTTCGAACCGTTTGATGATCGGTTCGATCGCGGCGGCGAGATCGGCGACGATCGTCCGGTCGACAAGCTCGGCGAGCCTGGGCAAATCGGAGACGCGGTCGGCGCGGTCGCACGCCTTCGCGGTCGCCGCGTCGACGATCGTCGAACCCCACCCCCCCGCCTCGATCAGGTCGATCTCAAATTCGGGTCGCCACTCGAGCCCCCACGCCTCTTTAAACGTTCCTTTCGTATTCGCATACGTTAAAACAGCCCATTCGATCTCCATAAGAGACAATCGATGGAACAACCGGCTCCGTTCCAGGTCGTTTGGATCGCGCAGGTCGAGGGTCCGTGTCGTCGGATCGGGCGAGGCGACGAGTCGGAGCCGTTTCCTCAGCCGTTCGAAATCATCGCGCAACGGCGCGTGTGGAGTCGAGCTCGGCACTCCGCCGATCGTCTCTCCCACGATCAACTTTTTATGAATCAGTTGTAATGGGATATCATTATTAAAATAGAAGACGGCGCGGGTCGCCTCGACGAGTTCGCCGAGCCCCGGCGACGCTTTGCCGCGGAGCGCCGCGATCGCGTCGGCGAGCCGGACCGCATCGATCACGCTCGCCGACGACGCGTCGAGCCCCTCGTTTCGCAACAGCCGCGCCGTCTTCGTCATCCAGCGGTCGACCACGCGATCGGGAACCGTCCATAAATGTTCATACCATCCTGGAGAGGCGATCCCCGCTCCGTAGCCGCTCGCCCGCGTGAGCCTGCCGTGCGTCCAGGGAATCCACGTCGCGGCCGTCTTGATCTTCTTCAATCCTTTCAGCAACCCCGCGTCGTCCTTCGCCTTGGGCCACGCCCGCGGAACGAGCGCGGGGGCGTGCCACGCGCCGCAGACGACCACGATCCGCTTTCGTCCCTCGGCTTGCTCGGATCGAATGATTTGTCGCATACTTGCTTCTCGAATCCGTTCGTCAGGGTCGTCGCTTCGGTCGGCGAACGCCGAGCGAATCTCGGCCATCGCCTCGACGATCGAATCGAACCGATCGGCGCCGTCGCGTCTGTGCTCGACGACGTCCTCCCACCACTCCTCGCCGTCGTCGTAACCCGCGGCAAGAGCGAGCTCCTGAAGCGGATC
>JAKBCQ010000723.1 GCA_021807585.1 Planctomycetota bacterium
AGGAACTCGCTTCCGATCGTCTATTCGAGACATAAAACTTAACCGATACCTCATACGATCAATCGTCGAGATCGAACGGCGATCGAGCGGGAGGAAGCAACAACGGAGCGAGGTTGGGACGGAAACGATACGCGGTCGGCTCGACACGTCGCGCGGTCGGTTCAACTCGGCGGAACGCGGGAGCTTCGAGAGCGGGCATATCGTCATCGGCGGGGATCGGCGATAAGAACGGAGCGGCTTGCCCCGGCGCGGCGCCTTCCTCGCCCGCCCCCGGCCCGCCTGGAGCGTTCGGCAAGGGAGGAGGAGTCGGTCGCGCCGGCATGATCGCGTCGTTCGGGAATTGTCGCGTTCCCTGCGATCCCGGTCCGGCCGGAACGTTCCGGATCGTCGGCGAGGGAACGCGAGGAGGCGCCTCGTCGCCGGGGGCGACCGCCGACGATCCGCCCGGAAGCGGCGTGAGCGAAGGCTCGGGAGCGGGCTCAGGCGGCGTCGCCGGTCCGGTTTCGGCTTGAGGCGAAACGATCACACCGGGAGTCGTTTGAACAATCGTTGTACCGCAAACCGAGCACGGCGCCTTGCAGCGCTTGCCGATGCGTTTGAGCCCCTTCTTGGCCCAAAGTCGAGCACGCAGGCTCTTATCGCTCGCCGCGGCCTTGGATAAGGCCATGTGAGCCTCGGGCGTGCACGGCGCCATCTTGGACAGCGATTCGACCGCGGCGCGTCGTACGCTTCCGCAACAATCCACCAAAAGAGCCGTCGACAACGTGGCGACAACCTCGGGATGGCACCGCCAATCGACGCTTTTCAAATGACGCGCCGCTCGCGCTCGCTCGTGTTCATCGGGATTCGTCGAGAGAGCCGTTAGATCGGCGGCCAACCCCGGCTCGCTGATCCCGCATGTCGAACAGCACGCCGTTTCAACGACCTTCGATCGATGATGACCGTTCGCGTACACTCCCGTTACACCGATTAATCCCAAAAGCAACGCCAATGTGAGTCGTTTGAACAAAATCATCGCCGATACTCCCTGTGTGGTCGATCTTGATGCCGATACAATTATGTCAACCAACCCGACCCGAAGTCAAACGAATTTGCTTGCTCAGACCGCCTAAAGCCCCCAAGCTATTGAACCGAGGCGATATTTTCGGATGAAAGCGACGCGCAGGGTAGAAATTGCCGCGATGATCACGCATCTCGCGGCGTTGGTTTCGAGTTGGATCGCGGTCGTTTTCGCTCCGAGATCGAGCACGAGCTACGTACTGTCGGCTTGGATTTTGGCGCTGATTCCGCTGGTTCGAGGTTGGATCGGCTGCCGCGGAACCGCGGCGCGGCTGGTGATCGCGTGGGGTTTCGTCGCGGTCGGTTTGGGAACCTGTGCGTTACTGGTCGGAGCGAACGAGCCGATATCGAGCGGACGCGACCTCGCCGGGCTCGTTCACTTCATGACGTCGCTCGCGGTGATCGCGGCGCTCGTCGCGGTGCTGAACGCGCGTCGTCCCGGAACGGGAGCGTGGGCCATATTAACATGCTTAATGGTGAGTATATTCTTGTTTACGTGGTATCAAGAGGAAGGGATTGGTCCCCTGCTCGTTCATTTGCGTCCCGTTCGGCTGCATTTTCCGTGGAACGTCTTTCTGGCGTTGTTGATTGTGATGGGGACGACGAATTACGCGACGACGCGATTCGGCACGGCGGCTTTGATGACGGCGATCGGCCTGGCGATCGAATGGCGGCTTGTCACCGCGCCCGATCGTTTCTCGCCGACGGGTCGATCGCTTTGTTATATGGCGATTCCGCTGGCGTACACGACATCGGTTTGGGTTTCGTGGGTGGTCGGAACCTTGCCGGCTCGAGGTCGGCGAGATTCGACCGACGCCGAACGGATCTGGTTTTGGTTCCGCGATCGTTGGGGGGTCGTTTGGGGTTTGCGGGTTCAAGACCGGTTCAATCAATCGGCGCAGGCTCGAAAATGGCCGCTCCGCCTCTCATGGCACGGATTTGAGCCGGCTTCCTGGCCGAGCGAACGATCGGCTGACGACTTGCTTGATGAGATCGACGGCGAATTCCGGATGATGCTTCGCCGGTTCGTAACGGCCGAGCGGATGGCCGAAGTTGCGAGAGAACCACGAGGGGGACTCGGCGAGGGAGCCCCGGGGGTTGTGATTCGGTAAGGTCGAGCATTTGTCGAAGGAGAGTCGATCAACGGTTCCTGATCGATTCGAGACGTTGAAGCGGCTTTGCGGTCGATCTTGTGGTAATGATCGATCCGATCGATGATGGGTCTGAAAGCGATTGAACGTGATCGAGGATTACGAATCGAGAATTACGAATCCAAACAAACGACAAGGAGACGACGTGGCGAGGACATCGCGAACCGCGACATCGGCTTTGGTCGTTTTGGCCGTGCTCGGCTGCATGACGGCGCTCTATTCGTTGCGATCGATCCTGATCCCGATCGCGCTCGCTCTGCTGCTGGCGTGCCTGTTTTCTCCGGTGACGACGGCGATGCGCCGGGTGCTCAAATTGAACGCGACGAGCGCCGCGGTGCTCCTCTTTTTTGTCACGGGATTGATCGGGCTTTACGTCATCAGCCTGACGACCGAAAGCCTGATTCAGGCGTCGGAGACGCTTTCGAGCGATGTTAAAGAAATGGCGGGAGAGATGAGCAGGCGCGTCGACGACGCGTACCGCGACCACCCGATCCTCCGCGGCGTTCTCCCCGATCCGCATACGATCAACGTTTTAGGAGATATGAACGCATTTTTGATACAAGGCTTGCGCAAATCGTTTAGCGATTTAACTTATGTATTAATTGAAGGATTTATTGTTTTAATTTTGGTGTTATTTTTATTGGCGGAGGGGGAGATGCTGGCGCCCAAGGTGATTCGATTGTTCACACCGACCGTGGGGGATCTGGAATCGGCCGAGCGGACGCTTAAATCGATCACGCACAAGGTGCGGGCGTTTTTGATGGCTCGCACGCTGATCAATCT
>JAKBCQ010000724.1 GCA_021807585.1 Planctomycetota bacterium
ATCTATTCGTCGCTGTTGCGTAGCGATTGCGCGAGGCAGTACGTTCCGGCGATCGCGTTCATGATCGCCGTCGCGATCAGTCGAGGTTTTTTCGCCGGGTCGACGATCGCCAAGACCGTAAAGAACAAGCCGAAGCACAGCAATACCCCCGCGAATATGCCGTAAACAAACCGATTGATCCGACGCGGATTCGAGCTTGGTCGCGGCAAAGGTATTTTACGTCCGTACGCTTCGATCGAGGGATCGAAGCGTTTCATCAATTCGAGTATGTCGTCGTGTTCTTGATCTCCGATCAAGATAAACCGTCGTACGCGTCCGTCGATCATCTCGATCTCGACGACTCCCGAGTTGATCGGGGTCCACAGCGTTCGAGTGCGCTTGAGCCGCGTGCGAATCACATCCTCGCGAGCGATCCAAAAGTTTAGCGGGTCGATGTCAAGGAATCGGGTTGAGAACGGATTGATCGAATCGTAAAGCGACTCTCGTTCGCGGCGACGATCAAGGATTTTGCGAATCCAACCGGAGAGTAGCGGGGTAAACTGTTGGAAGGTGAGCGAGGCGGTCGTTTCGTCGTATACCTGTCCCCCGATATAGGCGCCCGCGAGCGCACGATCCGACACATAAATACGGTAAAGCCGATCGACCCACGTCCACAGGGGTTGCATGCCGTAAAAATATGTCGCGGGTTCGTTCATATCGTTCTTGGGCGCCCCTGTAAGCATGACCGAAGCTCATAGAGAAAGATTAATACAGATCAAGATTAGATCAAACGTTTACCGTTCTATCGCAAATTGATCAAGGTTGATCGTTCGGTTCGGCGTCTTCGGTTTGATCGTTTGAAATGGATTTTCCTTCGATTCGATCGAGCTCTCGGATCGCCGACGGTTGGATGAAAGAAAGAGATTCACGCATTGCTTTCCTCAACTTGAGGTCGGTCTTGGCTCGTTCGAGCATTCCTGGGAGGGTCGCTTTTAAATCATCTAAGATTGGGAGTTGTGATATGATAAATTCAATATGATGTTTCTGAGCTTGATCGTCGGCGAAGAGTTCTTCGATCAATCGATTTTTATCTTCGCGAGCCGACTTCTTGGCGTTATGGAACAACCATGTGAAACTCCAAGTTCTTAGTTCCGCGGGGAGATCGCGGTTCCAGATCGCCGACCGAACTGCGCGCTCGATCGCGGCCTTATCGGGGTAATCTCCGGCGCATAATGGTTCTCCGAGGAAGAGCGCCGCGGAGATCCGAACGATGCTCTCGGAATCGTCGAGGCGGTCGGCGATCGCTCGGACGATGTGTTTCCGATCGAGGGGTTCGTCTTTTTCGAGTGGATCGATCCCCGTCGATTGTGTTCGGGGATCGCTCAAGTCTCGGCTTGAACGTCGTTCGAGCCGAGCGAGCGTATCGATCATCCTGATCGAGCGATAGCGTCGGCTCGTGTCTGAATCGTTGAGGAGCGGAGCGAGCGCGTCGTAAGTTTTCTTGGCGCCGATTATTGACATAAGATCATTTACGCTGGAGTAGTTGAAAGATTCAAATTGATCTTGAGGCATACCTGGATCGAGGGGTTGGTCGAGGAGCGCCTTGACGCGATGGTTTTGGTCGCGATCGATCCTCGCGATGGTCGCCAGCGTTTGCATTCGAACTTTGAGATTGTTATCGCTTTTGGCGATTTCGTGGAGTCGATCGTGGGAGAGGTCGAGGTCGGTCGCGAATGAGGCGAGGGTTTGGGCCGCGGATTGGCGAATCGAGGGGTCGTTTCGATCGAAAAGAGATAAGATTGTTTTCAGAAGTTCACGACGTTCTTTGAGAGGAAGTCGAATTCCGAGTCTGAGGGGCGTTTGTTCGACGTATCGGAGGATCGTGGGAATTTCGAGGGGATCTCCGCGTTCGAGCGATCGAATCAATGAGCGGATGGTTCTGGGGGAACCCTCGTGGAGTTTGAGGTCGAGTTCGCGAGCGAATGCACTGACTAACGGGTCGGGATCTTTGAGGGCCTGGTCGAGCCAGTATTCGGTGGAGGGGTGAATTTCTTGCGCGAAGCTCTCTTCGATCATCGATCGGTCGGGAAGGTTCGGCGATCGCAATTGTCGCAAGAGGGACCAGCAGCGGTAGTGAGCCGAAGCCCACGGCCGGAGCCGATTCCCCGTGTAAACGAGGGCCGCGATGACAAGTGTGGCGTAGGTGAGCGGACCGAAGATCGGCCTTCGCCCGGGTTTTTCGGCCATGCGCGACGACCTCCGAACTGGATCGCGAATCTCGGCGGCTTGAGCGGTGATCGGGTTGTTTTTATCGTCTGAGCCGACGCATGTCAATCGGCCGGAAGCGTGGGGTTGGATTTCGAGATTCCTTGATTCCATGATCCGTGATTCGACGTTTCGAATCAATGATATAATTATAACCTTGGATTAAGAATCATAGATCGAGACGGCGGCGCGATCGCATTATCGCGGAAAAAGCCGAATGGATTACATTGATTCGAGCCAATTAAATATATTGATAATAATACATATTATACATTGTCTGGCAAAAGGCTTAAACCTTGTTATTGTGTCGATATGTGATCATAAAATATTAGATGAGTGATCGGGGTTTGGATCTTACCCGAGGGGTCGATTTCGAATCCGGATGTGAAATCGCCGGCTAAGCATCTTTTAGTTAATAATTGATTCTTGGACTCACTTTCGTTAATGAAAGATCTCGTTGGACCGTTTAAGAAAATCGATAAAGCTTATGCACTCCACGGATATTCCTTCCATTGCGCAAACCGCGGGGATTTTTCTTTTAGCCGGGTTCCCGGGAAGATTGATTTGGCGCTTTTCTTCGGATACTAATATCGATTTATGCTCGATAGCTGTTGCAATGATAAATATGTCGTTTTCTCCAACTCCATTTACATGGTAGGAATCCCCGATTATTCCAAGTAGCTTTTTAATCTTAACCGCATGCACGCTTATCATGTTGGAAATTGGTAGCAAAACAAATTTGTTTT
>JAKBCQ010000725.1 GCA_021807585.1 Planctomycetota bacterium
CTCCTTTTCGCGACCCGTTGGGTTCGAAACCGAGATGCGTTCACTGGCAAAGGCGATTCGTCGTCGCTACGATACTTTTTTGTACACGATCAAGGTCGATTCGAGGTGGAATGACGCGAGCGGGGGTTCGTCATGGCGGGCGTTTGGAGCGAGGAACAGGTGATGTCGCTGGCGCCCGATCAAGCCACGGCTCAGGCGGGTATTGAACTCGCGAATTCGGGGCGATTCGCTCGGATGGGGGGAAGGACGAACGCGCTTTGGGGAGAATGCCGGGGGAGCGGTAAAAAGCCGTATCAGATCAAGATCGACCTCGGCGAACCCGCGTATGGTTGCTCGTGCCCGAGCCGGAAGTTTCCCTGTAAACACGCGCTCGGGCTGTTGATGATCTGGAGCCGGGATCCCGGTGCGATCGTTGCCGAAGAGCCTCCTAAATGGGTTTCCTCGTGGCTCAAGGCGCAGGCGAAACGCGCCGGGGAAACCGCGTCTCCAGGCAAGAATTCACACAATCCAGAAGCGACCGGCGGCGCATCCGCGGCCTCGGTTAGCGTCGTCGATTCCGCCGCGAAGAAGAAGCGGGAGGCGGCTCGGACCGCGAGCGTGATCGCGGGGCTCGACGAACTCGACGTGTGGCTCACGGATCTCGTGAAACGGGGGCTGGGAACGCTCACGAGCGAAACGTCGAGGGTTTGGGACGAGCGAGCGCGGCGGATGATCGACGCCAAGGCGCCGGGGGCGGCGCGCCGACTCCGTTTAATTGAATCGATACCTTTAACTAGTGATAACTGGAGCGTCTGTTTACTTGATAAGATCGCCGAGCTGCACGCGATCGTCGAGGGTTTTCAGCGGATCGACTCGTTACCGGAATCGGTTCAGGAGGATCTCCGCGCGGTCGTCGGTTTTACGGTCGATCAGGCTTCGCTGCGTGCGCGATCGGGGGTGCGCGACGCGTGGGTCGTCGTCGGCCGCAGCGTCGAGATCGACGATCGATTGCGAACGCGACGGACATGGCTCGTCGGTCGCGCCACGAATCAACCGGCGCTGATTCTTGATTTCGCCTTCGGTCCGGCGCCGTTCCCGCCTCCGTTTCCCGTCGGCGCAGCGGTCGACGGGGAACTCGTCTTCTTTCCCGGATCGGTTCCTCTTCGCGCAATCATGAAAGAAGGTGTGCAATCGATAACCGCCGATCCCGATTCTTCCCCGGGGTTCGATTCGATCGATCGCGCCTTCGAGGCGTACGCGATCGCGCTTGCGGCGAATCCGTGGATCGAGCTTTATCCATTTGTCTTAAATCATATTACGTTGATCCAAAAAGACGGTTATTGGTCCGCACGCGACTCGGCGGGAGCGGTCGTTCCGATTTCGAAAAGTTTTGCGCACGGCTGGGGTTTGATGGGATTAACCGGAGGGGGACGGTTCGATCTGACCGCCGAGTTCGACGGCGAGTCGCTCGAGCCGCTCGCTTGCCGCTTCGAGGGGGCGATTCGCTCGCTCGCTCGCGAGGATTACCCGCCGCGGGGAGCGGGATCTCTGACGATCGTCGCGCCGTCCGACGCCGCACGAACGCGCCGCGAACTCGCGGCCTCGGCGCTCGTCGGCGTTGAGCGAAAACCTCCTCCCAAACCTCCGCGGTTCGTCGCCGATTCGATTCAAGGATTTGATGAATGTAATAAAGCTAATTATCTTTATAATCTGGCTTTCGCGATTTCGATCACCGCGAAGATCGGTCGAAAACCGGCGCTCGACCCGAATCCTCCCGTACCTCCGTGCGCGCCCGACGCGATCCCTCCGTGCGGTCGCGAAGCGGCGCGGCGATTGCTGGATCTGATCGCGGGCAATCAAGAAGCATTCATCAAAGAATGGCTAATTATGTTGAAGCGATCGGGCAAGCGCGTTCCCGACGGCGCGGCGGCGTCGCTCCTGGCGTGGGGCTTGAAAAACAAACGCTTACATGAAGATATTCGCGGCGCGATCGGCGAACGGGGCGCGTGGCTGGCGGCGAGGAATCCCGAGTGGGGCTACGGAATCGGGCGCCCGGGAGGCGGATGCGATTTTGACGAGGTGTGGCGTACGGGTTCGGAGGACGAGCGAATCGCGGCGCTCGAATCGTTGCGCGAAACCGATCCCGCGCGTGCTCGCGATCTCTTACAGTCGACATGGACGACCGAATCCGCCGACGATCGGGGTCGATTCGTCGCGCTGTTGCAAACGGGATTGTCGATGAGCGACGAGCCGTTTTTGGAGTCGATCCTCGACGATCGGAGAATCGTAAGGCGCGAATCGGCGGGGCTCCTCGCTCGCCTTGTCAAATCGAGATATTGCGAGAGGATGATCGAACGCGTCGACCCGCTTTTTTCGTGGAGGTCGGCGCGGCTCAACGTCGCGCTTCCAGGAGCGATCGATCGCGCGATGTTTCGCGACGGTTTGGGGGATGCGCCCCACGAGGAATCGAATCGCACCGAGGCGACCGGGGAACGTTCGAGACTTTTGCAGGCGCTCGTCGCGGCGTGTCCGATCGGCTTCTGGACCGAGAGGTTCGCGGTTGACGCGGCGACGATCGTTCGGTCGGGATCGAGCGGCGAACACGCGGCCGAGCTCCGACGGGGTTGGGGAGCGAGCGCCGTGAGGTTCCGCGACGCGGCGTGGGCCGAGGCTTTGCTCGCCGAAGTTCCGTCGGTTGATCTTGATCCCTTTAATATCCAGTTGTACGCCGATCTATTGGACGTAATACCTTTTATGAAACGAGATGCGTATTTATGCGAACGATTGAATCGCGACGCGGGGCCGTTGCGATCGGATCGGTTTTCGTTCAAGCTGATCGAGCGGTTCGCGCGGCCGATCGGACTCGATCCCGCTCGGTTGATTCATGATAAGTTCAAGTTTTCGATCGACGACGTTTCGATGCGCGACCCGAAGCGGTTCGATCACGCTTTGGCGGCGTTCATCCCCGAGCTCGCGGCGATCGTTCCGATCGAGTTGTTC
>JAKBCQ010000726.1 GCA_021807585.1 Planctomycetota bacterium
ATCGATTAAAGCCGTAGCCGAACGGATAGCCGAAACCGCCGTAACCGAAACCGCCGAAACCGCCGAAGAACGGAAAACCAAACCCGCCGAAGAACGGAAAGCCAAAGCCGAATCCGCCAAAGCCCATGCCTAAACCCATGCCGAAACCTAGACCAAACGGATAGCCGTAACCCATTCCACCGTAACCGAAATAAGGATAACCCATCCCCATTCCAAGATACCCCGACCCGTACCACGAACCGTAGCCGATCGGCACGCCGAACGGATAACCGCCGTAGCCGTAGCCGCCGTAAAACGGGTAGCCGAAACTCCCCATGCCGTACAGCCCCAGGCCGCCGAAACCCCCCATTCCGAAACCCATACCGTAATAGGGAGACGCGCCGTAGCCGTAACCACCTATGATATTATTAGGATATGTGTAATACGCCCCCGGTTGATTCACATATCCCTGACCGTAATTGCCGTATTCCGAATAGCCCTGATATGTTCCGTCGTCTTCGTAACGAACGCCGGGGTAACCGTCGTAATTTTGATCCTTCCGACCGATGCTGCCGAAAAGCTGATCGAAATTGTTCGGGTCGATCACCTGATCGGGACGATAAACCGTCCCCGCGTTGCGGGCTTCGGGCGCCACCTGCACCGGAGCGTAAAGCACGCCGCGCTCATTGAGCGGCCGATCCCAATAACCCTCCTGATAAATCCAGCCCTCGGATTGGCGAATCCACTGCGCCGGAACCCACGCCCACCCCTGCTGCGCCTTTGCCCAAAAACCGGGCTTCCAAACGAATCCATCGGCCTTTTCCCCCTCGGGCGCGTAGTGACCCGGAACGTAAAAATAACCGGCGCCCGGCGAAGGCGGAATCTTATCCTCGGGCCGATCCGCGGGGGGGCCTTGCTGCTTAAACACGATCTGATTCGTCTGCTTGTCGCTCCAGAATCCAGCGACGCGTGACCAACTTTCCTCGTCGCGTTTCCAATAGCCGTTCGCCCAGAAGCGGCTCGGCGGAGGAATTCGCCATGTGCCCGAAACCCACACAAAGTCTTTGAGCTTGTTATCCCACTCCCAATAACCACCGATCCACGACGCGGCCGAGTTCGTCGGGCGATCGAGCCCAGGAAGCTCGGTGATCGGCGGCGGCGGTGAAGAATCAAGCCGAACGGGTTCGCCGTCTTTCACGGGAGAAATGAACGCCTCGTGAATCGGCCCCTCGGTTAAGGGAACAATCTTCTTCCCCGTCACGCCCGTGTTATCCGCAAACGGCGAGGGCTCCGCCGGCGGCGCGTCTTGAGCCGCCAAGCCCAAACCAACCAGCGCGAAGAACGACATCGTCGCCGATAACCCACGTAGCAAGAATCTTTGAAGACACATGGTTGGTACTCCGCCCTGAAGACAAACGATCCCGGGAGTTTGGGGGGGCATATTCATATATTCTACGCGAGCCCCCCCCAAAAGGATCAAGCCCGGCGGCGATTTTTGGGAAAAAAAATGACGATTACAAACGCCCCCCGTGGAATCGATTCACGCCAAGCTTCGAGAAACCGCGTCATCCTCACACCGTTTCTCCTCCTCCCTACCAACCGTCGCATTCGTTCCGAAACCGCAAATCGCCGCGCCGAGAAACCCGATCGACGCGATGTCGATTGCTTACTTCATCCAAATCCGTGCGATTCACCCATGGATTTCAACGTCGCGAATCTCGAGTTGAACGTCGCGCCGACCTCTCCACTCGTTGATCGACGCTTGAAACGCGATCGAGCACGATACCCCATTCTTAAGCCTGGGATAATCGGGGTGCTCCACCATGTTGAAAGCGATCGCCTTGTGCGTCACATCCCCCTGTCGAAACAACAATTGAAGATGATTTTCTTTTTCGCCGACGTGACGCGGATCTCCCGCGAGCACGACGCGATTCGCCGCGAGCGTGGGTCTCGGGTTGCCCAGGCCGTGCGGTTCAAGCTTTTCCAGCTCCTCGACGGTTCGCGTCGTCAACATTCCCAGTTGCACTTCGGCGTCGATTGAAAGCGAACGTTCCTTCTGATCGGGTGTGAGGATACGCTTGCAGTATTCTTCGAACTCGAGCGCGAACGGAGCGAAATCCGCGGTCGCGATCTTCAGCCCCGCCGCGGCGGCGTGCCCTCCGAAGGATAAGAGCTTGCCCGAACACGCCTGAATCGCCTGATGAAGGTCGACACCGACGATCGATCGCGCCGAAGCCTGGGTCGTCGTCTCGCCGATCGAGGCGACGATCACGGGACGATGATACATCTCGGCGAGTCGACCCGCGACGATCCCGATCACCCCCGCGTGCCAACCCGAGCCTCCCACGACGATCGCGCCTCGCGTCGCGGGGTCGCCGCGCTCCTGCACGGCCTGGCGGGCTTGCCATAAAATCGACGATTCAAGCTCGCGACGCCGTTCGTTGCATTGGTCGAGCTCTCGCGCCAACGCATCCGCGAGCCGTTCGTCATCGGTCAGCAACATCTCCACGGCTTTGGACGCGAATTCGAGCCGCCCCGCGGCGTTGATCCGGGGCGCCACCTGAAAGCCGATCTTTCCCGCCGTGATCTTTGAAATATCCTTACATCCTGATATCTCTAAAAGCGCCCTGAGTCCCGCGGTCGGTCGGTCGCGCAGGCTCGCGAGTCCGTGTTTGGCGATCACGCGATTTTCCCCCTCGAGCGGGACGACGTCGGCGATCGTCGCGAGCGCCACCAGGCCGAGCGAACGAACGAGAAAGTCTCTCATATGAGGAGACGCTTTCTTACCGTCGCCGAAGCTTTTACAGATTTGCCACGCGAGTTTGAACGCGACCGCGGCGCCGCACAAATCGCCGAACGGATATCGGCTTCCGGGCGCGCGGGGATGGACGACGACCGCGGCGGCCGGGATTCGCGATCCAATCGTATGATGATCGGTGATGATCAACTCGACGCCGAGTTCCCTGGCGTAATCGGCCTCGGCGACCGCCGAGATCCCG
>JAKBCQ010000012.1 GCA_021807585.1 Planctomycetota bacterium
GTCTGGAAGAGAAACAATCACGATGTTTTGCCTGTTTATACGATCTTGCGTTGCGGGATCGATTCGATCCTCCTCGAACGAACCTTCCAATACGCTTATCGCTCGGAAGAATCGGTTCATCGAGGGAAACTCCTGAAATATCTTATCGAGCGAGATGATTGCTCAGCTATCGAAGAGCGCGTCATCGTGCCAATAGCTTTTTATTCCGTCGCCAGGTCGTCGAGGCACGGATCGCATCCTCCAAGGGGATTCTCAAAAGTTCGGCGACCTTCGACACGCTTATTTCATCAAGCAGCAAAGCCGATCGCACGAGTCGCTCGAACCGTGTGTTTTTATTGAACGAAACGCTCGCGATCGGTTCGGGTTCCAGATCTTTCATTTTCGCTGCGCCACGGATTCCCAGACGATTCTTTATGTTATTGATTAGAAAAGGTCGTTCGGATTCCACAAGACCTAGATCTTTCAACCGATAATAGAGGCAATGGATACTCACAAAAAACGATTGTTTGAGAAGCAAGAGGGAATCGATCAAATCGAGCTCGTTTAATTTTTCATCGCGCCATTTCAAACTGATGTCGTAGCTGGGGACGAGAAAAGAACCGGCGAAGACGTTCGCTTCTTTTTCGTAATCCCTCGACGAATCACCGTCAGCTATCTGGTCGGAAGAGAAGATCCAGGGATGTAGCACAAGATGCCCCAGTTCATGAGCCGCGCTAAATATCACGCGCTCGATTCCGTAATCACGATCGGGGAGCATAATCAATTTCATACCTCCCTGAACGACGCTCACACCGTCGAGTCCTTGAAAATCATCCTTGAAGAAGAGACAGCGAACCCCAAGCCCTTCAAGAACCCCGGCGATATTGAGCGGTCCCTGATCGACCAATCCGCTCGATTCGCGAACTTTTTCGGCGAGCGATTCTATCGCCCTTTCACTGATTGGTTCATCAAAGTGCTGAAGGAAGGTTTCGATACCGTCACGAGGATTAACGCCACGAATTCTTTCGATTTCTTGATACGATCGTAAGAGCGATCGAGCCGTCGCAAGAACCGAGGGGTTCCGATGCGTCTTTTGATGAGCCCGAAACGCGAATCGAGGCTCGGGTTCGATTTCCGTATGTCCGATCAACTCCTGGAGAGTCGATCCCAACGCCGAAGCGATCTTACTCAATTCGTTAGTCTTCGGATTCGTCTTCCCCGTCTCATAGTTCGTGATCGTGTTTCGGCTAACGCCGACAGCTTTCGCGAGCTCGGCCACGGTCATCGCGATCGACTCTCGCCGCGAACGGATCATTCGACCAATCAGATCGGAATCGTCGAGACTCATTTTTGAATATCGATCTTGAATAAGGTTTATTCGAACGAAAAGGCGAACGCCGGAACCGTCTCCATGCTCAAAATATTGGGCGCCCGGAATGCGAATCGTTCCTTTATCGTACAAAACGATCAAAACTTTGACAAGAGCGCGGCGACTGAGCATTCAAAAGTCAATACCGTCACGATAACGCGAAGAAACAGGAAACATCAGCGACGATCGAGCAGACGTTCGAGCAATGAGCGGAAGAGCGAGGATTTAGCATCGATATACCCCGATGCTTCGAATCTCGCATCAAAAACAATCGCCCGGTCGCGATCAAATCAATGATCGCGATCGGGCGACGCAATTCGCCGAGCTCGATGATTATTTCAACTTGTGAACCACAAAATCGGTACGCAATCTGAATCGCGTCAATTCATGTTCCCCTCCGGAAAGAATCGCCGCTTGATCTCGTCGTTTTTGATCTCTTCCTTGATCTTCACGCGAGTTCCATTTTCAATCCTCGGCATAAAGACCGATCCCGTCATCCTCGGAAAATCGTGCGGAGAAACATATCGAATCAGATTCAAGATAAGATCACCATCCATAACGTGCAACCCTGATTGATTGATTTCGACGTTCGGGAAAACCGCGATCGCATCCCCTTCATTCAAATCGTCTCCTTGGGGCATGATGCACGAAAACTTGCCGTCGCTCCAAAGCGCGTTGATCTGAGTTCCGACATGCACGAGCGAAGCCTTGCCGTCGGATACGCGTACCACCACATATTGGGGGTGCTTCACCGGCCGCGAATGCAGGTTAACATCTAACAATTCGTGTTCCTCGAAGACGCAGTAACTCGGGACGATGAGAACGTTACTGTAGACGTTGAGGAATATCGATAGCGATCCCGTCATTCCGGGACGGAGCCTACCGTCGGGATTCGGCAAGTCGAATTCGAAGCCGATGGTGCGAGTTTTCTCGTCGAAAGCGTAATCGATCCGACTCACTTTGGTTCGAATCGTTTTTCTCGGCGAATATAACTCGACATCGATCGGATCGCCGACGTCGAGTTGATCGGCGTAATTTTGCGGCATCGAAGCCGTACCCGTCAGATGATCCGCGGACGAGACGACGAACAACGGTTCACCCTTGTCCGCGTCGACGCGATCCCCCTCGTGAACGTTTCGCTTGAGCACGACTCCGTCGATCGGAGACAGGAGTTTACCCGCGTCTTTCTTCGCCCGTAAATTCGCGAGTTCCGATTTCGCTTCAACGAGTTCAATCTCGGCGGTCATTTGATCGGTTCGAGAACCCTCCTCGAGCGATTCGTATTCCGACGCGCTCGATTTCGCGAAATTCACCCGCGCCTTGGCCGCTTCCACCTCGGACGATGCGATCAAGAATTTTGATTTCGCGTCGTCGACCGATGATTGAGAGGCCGCTTCTTTGAACTTCATTTCTTTAATGTGTGCATACAATTTCTCATTCAACACCTTCTGTTCCTCGGCTTGCTTCACCGCGGACTCGGCCTCGATAATCGCCGCTTTTTTCGCCTGAAGCGCAGCCGAGGCGGCCTTGGCCGACGAATCGGCCTTGCGAAGTCGAAGCTTGGCGAGTTCGAATTTGCGCTGCGCGATCTCGATGCGGTCGTCCACATCGACCTTCAATTCGGCGAGCAAGTCCCCTTTTTTCACGCGTTTTCCCGAATCGACAAGCGTGCCGGCGGCGACGATCCCGCCGACCTTGGCGTAAATCGAAATCGGACTCGATGCGACAAGTTTACATTCGAGAAAATAGGGTCCGCTCGCGTTATGACGCCGAAGCCGCGTCACCGTGACTTCGAGCGGCGGCTCGGATTTGGCCGAATCGACGACGTTTTGCTTTTTTGCGGGATCCGCCGCGGGCTTTTTGACGTCCGCCGCCGCGGGTTCGTCGGCGGTTTTTTTCTCCGCGGGCGATTCGGGTTCGTCCGCTTGTTTTTTTTCAGAGGGCGCCGAGGGCTTGGCCGCGCCGGACGATTCGGATTGACTCGTTATCTGTTGATTCTTGGATGTTCTGCTTTCGTCGTCGGCGCGCGATGGTTCCGCGCGGAACGCTCCCGCGAAGACGATCGCGACCGCGACCGCGCACGCCGCTCCGATTTTCGTCAGCCGTCCGGGAACGCACGATTCGGTTCCGATCGAGCCTTCGATCGAATCCAATCGACGCGCAAGCTTACTCGTACGTGTCATCGCCATGCCGATCGTCTCCCATCTTCGCCGCGCCAGTCCCGTCGCCACTTCAAGCAACGTCGCGCGGTACGCCTCGGAACTTCCCAGCCAAAAGACGCAAAAATCGTCGCACGCCTGCTCGCGGAGCGTCTCGGTGAGCTTTCGAGCGAGCCAAACGAACGGGTTGAGCCAGTGCGCCGCGATCGCGAAACGAAGCAAAATGTTCCAGAAATAATCATTTCGCTTGATGTGCGCAAATTCATGGATTAGAATCGCCTCGATCATCTCGGAGGTCGCGGCCTCGACGAGCCGATCGGGAACGAGGACGACGGGGTTTCGCGCTCCGACGACGGTCGGCACGTCGACCTCGATCGATCGCATCAATCGAACCCGCGGTACGACCCCGATCCGATTGCGCAGTTGTTCGAATTTCGCGAGCCAAGCTTCGTCTACAAGCGGCACGGCGTTTTTACCGAGCCCCGAGGCGCCCCGAATTCCGCCGATCAACCGCGCCAGTAAGATCAAAGCGACAAAGCCGTGGCTCCAGATAAAAAAAGTTCCATACGGTAAATCGATACCGGAGCGCGATCGAGCCGAAATCGCTGATTTTAGAATCGGATCGCGCTCTCGCGTTTTATTTTTCAGTGTATCTTTATCTCTTGAATTCAAGCCGACCGGAGCGGCGTGATCCCGCGTCGAGTCGACGTCGATCGACGCGAGCTCGATCGAAGGCCGCGACGTTTTCGACTCGACGCGGGAACTTTTCGGTTCGTTCACGTGCTCGTACGATCCGATCGGTATCGGCGTTGAAACGGCCTTGATCGCTGCTTTCGGATCGCGTTCGAGCTCGGCGAATTTCGGATCGGAGATTAGATGAACGTTCACGTTAGGATTCGTCGCTCGCGCATGGAAAATTCCGATAATTTTTCCGACGATCGCTTCGGTTTGGGTGCGGATCGGCGCGGCGAGCGCGGCGGGAACGAGCGCGATCGCGGGGGCGAGCAACCAGCCGACGGTACAAGCGTTCCAGACCGCCGATTTGGCGCGGCAGCGATTACGACCGAGTGCGAGATGAGCGATCAGGGCGATCAATCCGAGAATCAGCCCCGTCGCAAAGACGTCGATTTCGAACGCGAAGAGCGTCCTCGGCTCGGCGATCGACCGCCCCAAAATCGCATACATGATCATTTCTCCGATCTGCTTTTTTTGGTCTTGAGCCTGGTTTTGCGGAGTTGCTCGAGTTGTTCGGGAGTGATGTGTTCGTCCTCGATGAGTCTGAGGACGAGCTGTTCGGCGGAGCCTTCAAAGAATTGCTTGAGAACTCCGCTGATCGCGGCCTTTTGAGCCTTCGTACGCTCAGCCGCTGGTTTATATAAATACGCTTTGCCGGTCTCGACATGTTTGACGTATTGTTTGGTTTCGAGAACGCGAAGGAGCGTTCGGACGGTGGAATCGTGGGGATCTCCCGAGAGTTCGCCGCGGATCTGATCCGCGGTCGCCTCACCCATCCGCCACAACACGTCCATGATCTCCGCCTCGCGTCCCGTCAGCGTTTTGGATGCCGGCCTCGCCACGTCGATTTCCTCCGTATTTCGTTAATTTATTAACGGGCCATCTGGATCATACGGGGGAGCGATCGGGTCGACAAGGGGCGTCCGATCAAAAATCGGGCGGAATCGTTGAAGACCTCGCTGCGTCATGGCGCTGTTGAGGGTCGGTCGAAAAAAACAAGTCGCTCGGTGTGCGAACCCGACGCGATCGCCGAATCTCCGTCCTTATCCAAGCCATGCGAGCGCAGCGCGCTCGCTACAACCATGCATGGTTTAGGATGATACGTTTTTTTTCATTTGGACCGCGAGGGGGTTGACTTCTCTTCGCACGCTCGCTTTACTATTAACAATCCCAATAACGTGCGAAGGACAGTATCGGTAAAAGCGTATCTGGACCGATGGGTTGAAGCGATGCAGCTTGAGACGCTCAAAATCTTTTGCGATGTCGTGCGGTGGGCGAGCTTCTCGCGCGGCGCTCGGGAAAACGAGATTTCCCAGTCGTCGGCGAGCCAGGCTGTGCACCAGCTTGAATCGCGTCTGGGCGTTAAGTTGATCGATCGATCGAAGCGTCCGCTCGTCCTCACTCCCCAGGGGAAGGTGTATTACGAGGGATGCAAAGATCTCGTCGAGCGTTATATGGAGGTTGAGAACCGCGTGAAGGCGCTCCACGACGAGCACAACGTGGTGGGAACGGTGACGGTGGCTTCGATCTATTCGGTCGGGCTGAGTCACATGACGCGCTTCGTTCAAAGGTTCATGCAAACGTACCCCGGCGCGAAGGTGAAGCTCGAATTCCTCCATCCGACGCGGGTCGTTGAAAGCGTGCTTTCCGAAGACGCCGATCTGGGGCTCGTTTCGTACCCCAAGCGGCGTCCCGAACTCAATGTGACTCCCTGGCGCGACGAACCGATGACTTTGGTCGTCTACCCGAGGCATCCGCTCGCGAGTTTCGATTCGATTCCCGTCGATCGGTTGACGGGTGAACGATTCGTCTCATTTGATGAAGATCTGTCGATTCGTCGTGCGATCGACCGGTATTTACGCTCTCAGAATGTTCATGTGGAAAATTCGCTTCAGTTCGACAATATCGAGAACATCAAGCGAGCCGTCGAATCCGAAGCGGGGGTCGCGATTCTCCCCCTGGCGACTATCGAGCGGGAATTGAGGGCGGGAACCCTGGCCGCGGTCGCGCTCGCGGGTCCGCCTCTCTCTCGGCCGATCGCGATCATCCACAAGCGAAGCAAGCAATTGGGATTGACCGCATCGCGTTTTTTCAAGCTGTTGACGGACGAGGGATCCCGCGACGGCGACGTTCGGGCGTCGATCGCGGAGGACGGCCTCGAACGACGCCCAAAACCCGAACCTCAACCCGTCTAACTTCGGGCGTACGAAGTCCGATTCGACCCTCCGGCGACCCGTCGACCATGAATCGCCAAAAGCGGTCGATATGAACAACAACATGGTATAATCACGCGATTTGATTTGTGCCGCAACGGCGTGTAGGAAAGGCGAAGTACGATGAGCTCAGGACAAATTCCTCCCCAAGGCCTGTACGATCCCGCTTACGAGCACGACGCGTGCGGCGTCGGCTTCGTCGTCGACCTGAAAGGACGCAAAACGCACAAATTGGTGCGCGACGGTTTGACGGCTCTCGTCAATCTCGACCACCGGGGAGCGTGCGGTTGCGAAGACAACACCGGCGACGGCGCCGGAATCCTCATCCAAATTCCCCACGCGTTCCTCGCCAAACGCTGCGCCGCGATCGGAATCGATCTGCCCGACCCCGAACGGTACGGCGTGGGATCGTTCTTCACCTCCCCCGACGCCGATCAACAAACCTTCGGCATGAAATTATTTGAATCGATCGTGGCCGAAGAGGGGCAAGCCTTTCTCGGTTGGCGTCCGCTGAAAACGGACAACTCGACGCTCGGCCCAAGCGCACGAGCCGTCGAACCGACGATGTTCCACGCGATCGTCGGCCGAAGCGGCAAAACCAAAGACGCCGACGCCTTCGAACGCAAGCTCTACGTCATCCGTAAGCGGTTCGAAGCCGCGATCGTCGATTCCGGGCTCGACGATCATAAATTCTTTTACTTCTCGAGTCTGTCGTGCCGCGTCGTCGTGTATAAAGGAATGCTCACACCGGCGCAATTGGGCGCCTACTTCGCCGACGATCTCGCCGACCCCGACCTGACGAGCGCGCTTGCGCTTTATCACTCAAGATTCAGCACCAACACCTTCCCAAGCTGGGAATTGGCGCACCCGTATCGGATGATCGCGCACAACGGCGAAATCAACACCCTGCGCGGCAACATCAACTGGATGACGGCGCGCGAGGCGCTTTTTGAAAGCAAAGTGTTCGAACCCGGCGACGTCGCCAAATTGACCCCGATCATCCGCGAGGGACTCTCCGACACCGCGTGCCTCGACAACGCGATCGAACTCCTCGTCCGCGCCGGCTACTCGCTCCCCCACGCGATGATGACCCTCATCCCCGAGGCGTGGGAAAATCATGAAACCATGTCTCAAAGTAAAAAGGATTTTTATAAGTATTATTCGTGCCTGATGGAGCCTTGGGACGGTCCCGCGTCGATCGGCTTCACCGACGGCAAGACGATCGGCGCCGTTCTCGACCGCAACGGTCTCCGTCCTTCGCGGTACTGGGTGACGACCGACGGCCTCGTGATCATGGCGTCCGAGGTCGGCGTTCTCGACATTCCCCCCGATCGAATTCTCAAGAAAGGGCGTCTGGAACCGGGGAAGATGTTCTTGATCGATCTCGACGAGGGACGGATCGTCGACGACGACGAACTCAAGCATCGGATCGCGTCGGCGAAGCCTTACGGTCGCTGGCTCGCCGAGAACCTCGTTTCGCTCGATGATCTTCCCGAGGCGCCCCACGTTCCCGGTCCCAATCACGAAACGCTCTTGCATCGTCAACAGGCGTACGGATACACGCTTGAAGATCTTAAGTACATCTTGGCGCCGATGACGAACAACGGCGAAGAGGCCGTCGGGTCGATGGGAACCGACACCCCGCTCGCGGTCCTCTCGGATCGGTCGCAACCGTTGTTTAATTACTTTAAACAGTTGTTCGCGCAGGTAACAAACCCGCCGCTCGACGCGATCCGCGAGGAACTCGTCACTTCGGTGCTGACCGCGACCGGAAGCGAGGGAAACCTGCTCGAGCCGACCCCCAAGAGCTGCAAGCTGATCGCGCTCGAAACTCCGATCCTCGACAACGACGAACTCGCCAAACTCAAGCTCCTCGACGGGTCGAACGGATTCAAATCGGCCGCTTTGTCAATGTTATTCCAGGCGTCCGAGGGGGCGAAGGGGCTCGAACGAGCCCTCGACCTGCTTTTCGACCGCGCCGTCGAGGCGATCCAAAACGGCGCAAATTTGATCATCCTTTCACATCGCGGGATCGACGCCAAGAACGCGCCGATTCCTTCGTTGCTCGCTTGCTCGGGGCTGCATCATCATCTGGTGCGGCGGGGGATGCGAACCCGCGCCGGGCTCGTGATCGAAGCCGGAGACGCCCGCGAGGTGCACCATTTCGCGCTCCTCCTCGGCTACGGCGCGGGATCGATCAACCCCTACGTCGCGTTTGAAACGCTCGACGACATGATCCAACAAGGGCAAATCAAGCCCGAGATCGACCACGCCGAGGCGGTCAAACGCTATCGCAAGGCGATCAAGAAGGGGGTCGTCAAGGTGATGTCCAAAATGGGCATCAGCACGATCCAAAGCTACCGAGGCGCTCAAATCTTTGAGGCGATCGGCCTTTCACGTGAATTTGTGGACAAGTATTTTGACAAGACCGCGTCGCGAATCGGCGGAGTCGGCCTTGAAGAGATCGCCGCCGAGACGCTCCATCATCACGGTCGCGCCTACTCGAACGTCGAGGTCGGCCCGTCGCTGCTCGATTGGGGGGGCCAATACCAGTGGCGACGCGACGGCGAATACCACCTGTTCAATCCCGAAACGGTCTACCGCCTCCAACACGCGACCCGATCGGGACGGTACGAGATCTTTAAATCGTACACCAAGGCCGTCGACGAACAAAACGAACGCCATTGCACGCTTCGAGGTTTGTTCAATTTTAAAAAAGGCCTGCGCAAACCCGTGCCGATCGACGAGGTCGAACCGATCGAGTCGATCGTCAAGCGATTCGCGACCGGGGCGATGTCGTACGGGTCGATCAGCGCCGAGGCGCACGAGACGCTCGCGATCGCGATGAATCGACTCGGCGGGAAAAGCAACACCGGCGAAGGGGGCGAAGACCCGCGCCGGTACGTCCCCGACGCCGGCGGCGACAGCCGCAAAAGCGCCATCAAACAGGTCGCCTCGGGGCGGTTCGGCGTCACGAGCGAATACCTGGTCAGCGCCGAGGAGATCCAGATCAAAATGGCGCAGGGCGCCAAGCCGGGGGAGGGGGGGCAATTACCCGGCCACAAGGTTTGGCCGTGGATCGCCAAGGTGCGCTTTTCGACCCCGGGCGTCGCTCTGATCAGTCCCCCTCCTCATCACGACATCTACTCGATCGAGGATCTGGCGCAACTGATCCACGATTTAAAGAATGCGAATCCAAAAGCGCGGATCAGCGTCAAGCTCGTCGCCGAGGTCGGCGTGGGAACGGTCGCCGCGGGGGTCGCCAAGGCGCACAGCGACGTCGTCTTGATCAGCGGCCACGACGGCGGTACGGGTGCGAGCCCGCTCACTTCGCTGAAACACGCGGGAATCCCTTGGGAAC
The DNA here is from genome assembly GCA_021807585.1 of Planctomycetota bacterium. GTDB lineage: Bacteria > Planctomycetota > Planctomycetia > Isosphaerales > Isosphaeraceae > JAKBCQ01. The sequence goes on from JAKBCQ010000012.1 coordinate 9,817, forward strand.
TCGGCCTCGCCGAAACGCAACAGACGCTTGTCATCAACCGGCTGCGCGATCGAATCGTCGTTCAAACCGACGGTCAGCTCAAAACCGGGCGCGACGTCGTCGTCGCGGCGCTCCTGGGCGCCGAGGAATACGGCTTCGCCACCGCGCCGCTGGTCGTCATGGGTTGCGTCATGATGCGCGTTTGCCATCTCGATACGTGCCCCGTCGGCATCGCCACCCAAAACCCCAAGCTCCGCGAAAAGTTCCAGGGTAAAGCAGAACATGTGATCAACTTTTTCAAATTTATCGCGCAAGAGGTTCGCGAATTGATGGCGGAGCTCGGCTTCAAGACGATCGACGAGATGATCGGCCGCAGCGACCTGCTCGAGATGAACCGCGCGATCGCGCACTACAAGGCGAAAGGCCTCGATTTCAGCAAGATCTTCCATCGTCCCGCGGTCGATCCCGGAGTCTCGGTGCGGAGGGTGCGCGAACAGGATCACGGCCTCGCGCAATCGCTCGATCTCACCGAGATCGTCCCGCGCTGCGCCGCTGCGATCGAACGCGGCGAACCCGTTTCGTTCGAGCTGCCGATCCGCAACGTGCATCGGACCGTCGGCACGATTCTCGGCTCCGAAGTCACTCGTCGTCGCGGCGGCGCGGGCCTCCCCGACGACACGATCAAAATCAAGCTCAAGGGGTCCGCGGGCCAAAGCCTGGGGGCGTTCCTGCCCCGTGGAATCACGATCGCGCTCGAGGGAGACGCGAATGATTATATCGGCAAAGGTTTGTCGGGCGGTAAGTTGATCGTTTATCCCCCCAAGTCGGCTCGGTTCGTCGCCGAGGAGAACGTGCTGATCGGCAACGTGGCTCTTTACGGCGCGACGGCGGGGAGAGCGTTCTTCCGCGGTCGAGCCGGCGAACGTTTCTGCGTGCGGAACAGCGGCGCGATGGCGGTCGTCGAAGGAACCGGCGATCATGGATGTGAATATATGACCGGCGGCGTCGCGGTCGTCGTCGGCCCGACGGGGCGCAACTTCGCCGCGGGGATGAGCGGAGGGTCGGCGTTCGTCTTCGACGAATCGGGCGATTTCGCCTCCCGCTGCAACCTCGAGATGGTCGATCTCGAGCCGTTCCAGGACCCCGACGATTGGGAGATCGTCCGCGATCTGCTGATCCAGCACGCGGGCTACACCGGCAGCGAAGTCGCGGCCCGGATTTTAAACGATTGGGATTGGGCGGTCGGCAAGTTCGTCAAGGTGATGCCGATCGATTATCGACGCGTCCTCGAAGAACAAAAACGGCTCCGCGCGGAAGCTCCCGCGTCCGGGTTGCAAGTGGAGGTGAGCGGTGGGTAAGCCGACGGGATTTTTGGAATTATCACGTGAGACTCCGACACGGCGTCCTGTCGCCGAGCGGTTGCGCGATTTTCTCGAGGTTTACAACCCGTTTCCCGAAGAGAAGATGCGCGCCCAGGGGGCTCGCTGTATGGATTGCGGCGTGCCGTTTTGTCATCAGGGGTGCCCGCTGGGGAATTTGATTCCCGATTGGAACGACCTTGTTTATCGCGATCAATGGAAGGCGGCTCTCGATCGACTGCACGCGACGAATAACTTCCCCGAGTTCACCGGCAAGCTCTGTCCCGCTCCGTGCGAGGCGTCGTGCGTTTTGGGAATCAACGACGATCCCGTGACGATCAAGCAGATCGAGGCGGGCATTATCGAACGGGGTTGGGACGAAGGTTGGGTCGTCCCCCAGCCGCCGCTCGTCCGCACGGGAAAGAACGTCGCGGTCGTCGGCTCGGGCCCCGCGGGGCTCGCCGCGGCGCAGCAGCTCGCCCGCGCCGGGCACTCGGTGACCGTCTTCGAACGCGCCGATCGGATCGGCGGACTCCTCCGTTACGGCATCCCCGATTTTAAAATGGAAAAGCGACACCTCGACCGCAGGCTCTGCCAGATGGAGGCCGAGGGGGTCGTCTTTCGCGCAGGCGTAAACATCGGCGTGGATATCACGGGTAACGATCTGCTTAAGCAATTCGACGCGGTCTGCCTGTGTTGCGGATCGACGCGACCCCGCGACCTGCCGATCGAGGGACGAAACCTCGCCGGCGTCCACTTCGCAATGGAGTACCTGCCGCTCCAAAACCGCAAGGTCGCGGGCGATTCGATCCCCGACGATCGATTTATCTCAGCCAAAGATAAAAATGTGATAATTATCGGCGGGGGAGACACCGGCGCCGATTGCCTGGGCACGGCGCACCGCCAAGGATGCAAAAGCGTTCATCAGTTTGAGATCGTCCCTCGTCCCCCCGACGACCGCGCCCCGAACAACCCCTGGCCGCAGTGGTCGAACGTCTTTCGCGTCTCCTCGGCTCACGAAGAGGGAGGAATCCGCGAGTACCAGATCAACACGCGTCGATTCCTCGGAGTCAAGGGCCGCGTGACGGCGCTCGAGACCGTCAAGGTCGAGATGAAAATCGTCGAAGGCAAGCCCCGCTTCGTCGACGTCCCGGGGAGCGAAAAGATTTTTCCCGCCGACCTCGTCCTCCTCGCGATGGGTTTCGTCGGACCCGAAAAGGAAGGGCTGATCGAACAACTCGGCGTCGATCTCGATTCCCTGGGAAACGTCAAAGCCGACGCCGAAAAACGGACCAACGTCCCCGGCGTTTACACCGCGGGCGACATGACTCGAGGCCAAAGCCTCATCGTCTGGGCGATCGCCGAGGGACGACACGCCGCGGCTTCGATCGATAAACATCTGATGAACCGCTTAGAACTCCCCGCTCCGCTTGCGCTCGGAAACAATCAACGACCGTTCGCTTGATAGAATCGACAACTCTCTTGCATCCAAATGCGACGGCGCTTCGAGATCGAACTCGACGCGCCGTGGTTTTTTTAATCATTCAATATTCAACAATCTTGATTATTCAAGATATCCAAGTTCGGCGAGCCGTTTTTCGATCACCGCCTGTTCCTCGGCGGTGTAATCGAACTGCGGCTTGTGCGGGCCCGTGTAGCCCGAAGATGCGCCGTCGGTCCTGGTTTTATGCCCCGCGAGCGGGTGTTTGGCGGCGACGATCGGCTTCCCCTGGATATACTCCGGAATCGGTTCGCCAAGGAGGTTGAGTATCGTCGGGGCGATGTCGCGAAGTTCGGCCGAAAGC
>JAKBCQ010000727.1 GCA_021807585.1 Planctomycetota bacterium
AAGCAGGATGGCGACGGGGGATTTTGAGTTGCGATCGAGGAGGCGTCGACGATGAAGGTCTCGAAGTCGCGCGGTCTATTAATTCTTTCGTTAGTCGTCGTAATTTTATCGTTGGCGGCGGTGGGGGCGATGTTCGTCGGTCCGATTCACGAGCCGCGATCGGACGCTCCCGTGCCGACCGACTCCGCGCTCGCGGCCGGCTCTCGCGGCGACGAATTCGACCCCAGACGCAACTTCGATCTCGGGGGCTTCTCGACGATTCTCGATAAAATCGAGCCCTGGAAGCCTTCAATCACGCTATCCGAGCTCGCCGAAAAGTGGCGAGGTGTCGGCGCTCGTCTGATCGATCGCGTCGATCGCGATCTCGCCTCGACTTCCGACGGCGAACGCGAGACCGAGTTGCTGACGACCAAGGCGATGCTTCTCCAGTCGGTCGGGGATCCCGAAAACGCGTATAAAACGCTTGAGCGGCTTCGCGCCCGTCTCGCCTCGACGCCGGAGATGGACCGAAAATTGCGCTACACGATCGAATATTTTCAAGGAGTTTGCGCGCTTCGAATCGGCGAGAATGAAAACTGCATCATGTGCCGAGGCGAAAGCTCATGCATCATTCCGATCGCTCCCTCGGCTTATCACGCGAAACCGCGCGGGTCGAGGCTGGCGATTGAACACTTCACCAAGTGTCTCGAACGCTTTCCCCGCGACGGCGACGTCCGTTGGCTCCTCAATGTCGCGCACATGACGCTTGGCGAGCATCCCGCCAAGGTCGACCCGAAATACCTGATCCCTCTCGATCGTTTTCAGAATTCCGAATTCGACCTGGGCGTGTTTCGCGACGTCTCGGATAAGCTCGGGATCGACCGCACCAATCAGGGGGGCGGAGCGATCCTTGACGATTTCGACCGCGACGGCCTGCTCGATATCGTCATGACCAGCATTAGCCCGGTTGAACACATGCTTTATCTTCATAATCGTGGAGACGGCCGATTCGAGGATCGGACCGATTCCGCGGGGCTCGCCGATCAGCTCGGCGGTCTCGCGTGTTTTCAGGCCGATTATGATAACGACGGATTTCTGGATATCTTTATCCCAAGAGGCGCCTGGCTCCCCTACCCCGTGCGTCCGAGTTTGCTGCGAAACGCGGGAGACGCGACGTTCGTCGACGTCACCGAACGCGTCGGCCTGCTCGATCCGGTCAACGCTCAGGCGGCGTGTTGGGCCGATTACGATAACGACGGATTCGTCGACCTCTTCGTCGGCTGCGAAAACCAGCCGAGCCGGCTCTATCACAATAAACAAGGCGCGGGCTTCGAAGAGGTCGCGTTCGACGCGGGGATCGTCTGCGACGAATCGTCGTGCGTCAAAGGCGCGGCCTGGATCGATTTCAACAACGACGATTATCCTGATTTGTTTATCAACGACATGAGACGAACCGCGGTTCTCTTTAAAAACAATCGCGACGGAACGTTCGCCGACGTTTCGCGAACGACGGGAATCGACGGCCCGCGGCACGGCTTCGCGTGCTGGGCGTGGGATTACGACCAAGACGGCTACCTCGATCTCTTCGCCACATCGTATGAACGTGAACTCAGTCAAATCGTCGACGGCTTAAACGGTACGCCGTCCCGCACCGAAACGAACCGGCTTTACCATAATCTCGCGGGAAAACGGTTCGAAGACGTCACCGCGAAAGCCGGGCTCGATCGCACGTTCGCGACGATGGGATGCAATTACGGTGATTTCGATAACGATGGATATCTTGATTTTTATCTCGGCACGGGAGCCCCGAGCGTCGACGTTCTCGTCCCCAATCGGATGTTCAAAAACGTTCAAGGTAAACGCTTCGCCGAGATCACCGGAACGTCGCGGACGGGGCACCTGCAAAAAGGACACGGAGTCGCTTGCGGCGATTGGGACCGCGACGGCGACGTCGACATTCTGATCGAAACCGGCGGCGCGATCGACGGCGATAGATATCACAATATCCTGTTTCAAAATCCGAATCGAACGAATCGGTCTTTGACTGTCAGGCTTGTCGGCGTGAAGACGAATCGATCCGCGTTCGGCGCGCGGATCAAGCTTGTGACCGCGGGGGAAAAACCGCTCACCGTCTATCGGCACGTCTCGACGGGTAGCAGTTTCGGCGCGAACCCTCTCGAACAAACGATCGGACTCGGCCGCGCCGATCAAGTCGATACGCTCGAAATCCACTGGCCGACAAGCCGAACGAATCAGGTCTTTCACGGCGTCGCCGCGGGTCAATCGATCGAGATCACCGAGTTCCAAAACGAATATCGCCGCATCCCCTCCAAGCAAGTTCCGCTTCCCGAACAATAACACAATGACGTGATTATCTTTTATTAATTAGTAATAATTGATTATTATCGATCGTCGTCGCCGCTTGACCTCGCCGGGTCGAACTCCATACGATAAGCGGTTCGGCGTGTTTCGGTTTTTTTCGGCAATCGACGGTTCGGGTGGAATCATTGCATTGACGATCATTTTGAACGGCGCGCGGCGTGAATCGGCCGCGAACCTCACGGTTACCGGACTGATCCGCGAACTCGGTCTCAAGCCCGAGCATATCGCGGTCGAGGTGAATCGCGATCTCGTGCCGCGTTCCAGGCACGGTGAAACGACGCTCGCCGACGGCGATTCGGTCGAGGTGGTGACGCTGGTCGGCGGCGGTTCGGCGGCGGCTCGCGAGCCCGCGGCGATCGAACCGCTCAAGATCGGCTCGCACACGTTTCGGAATCGCCTCTTTATCGGCACAGGCAAATATGCGACATACGCTTTGATGCGAGAATGTCTTGAGCTTTCGGGGACCGAGGTGGTGACGGTCGCGGTGCGTCGCGAGCGATTGATCGATCGTGACGGCCGCAATTTGCTTGATGATCTCGATCTCGATCGATACACGATTCTGCCGAATACCGCGGGATGTTTTACCGCCGAAGACGCATTGCGCACGGCACGGCTG
>JAKBCQ010000728.1 GCA_021807585.1 Planctomycetota bacterium
TGAATCGGTTGGTCAATCGGCGTGGATTCCGACGAAGGGATTCGTCCGTTTTTCGACTCCGATCGTCGTTTCCTCGCCGTGTCCCGAGAGAACGACCGCGTGATCGGGAAGGATAAAGAGCTTGCTGGTGATCCCCGTTTTGAGCAGGTTGAAATCGCCGCCGAGATCGGTTCGACCGACCGATCCCGCGAAGAGAACGTCGCCCCCGAGGACGACGATCGGATCGCTATTCTCGATGATGTAAACGACCGAGCCGGGGCTATGGCCGGGGATTTCTCGAACGAGCATTCGAAGCCCCGCGAGGTCGATCGTTTCGCGATCATCAACCAATCGATCGGCGGGCGGGCTTTTGATCGGCATGCCGAATCCCGCGCTCAGGTTGGAGCGGGGTTCGATCAAGAGATTGGCCTCGTTTCGGCCGATCAAGAGGGGCGCCGCGGGATAAGCCGCCTTGATCGCGGCGTTGCCCGCGATGTGATCGGCGTGGCCGTGGGTGTTGAGGATCGCCTTCAGCTCAAGCGCATTCCGCTCGATCTCGGCGATGATCGAATCGGTATCGAAGCCGGGATCGACGACGAGCGCCTCGGTCGCCCCTTTGCGTCGGACGATATAGGCGTTTTGTTGGAACGGCGCCGAGACGATCATCTTGATATCAAGATCGTTAAAAGTCATAAGATTCGCATTGTCCTAAAAGCCGCGGGAAGGAACGTTCGAGCGGGCCGACGACGCGGGAAAAGATCGACGCTTTTGTCGTTTTGTAAACGTCGGTTTGTCGAAACGACAACGGTTTGAATTGGAGAATCGATACCCCCGGAACGATCGTGCGTCGATCGAACGTTTTGGACCCCTTTTCAATCGCCGGCCCGAATTTTGCATTATATTGATTATAGAGTGGGATTGGTAAGCACTCCTCCCCGCGTCCAACAACGATTCACCGCGACGCGTCTCGTCGGCTGAACACGACGAGTACTGGGGAATCCCTACTATTATCACGGTCGATCGTCCGTTGGGAAGGCTCAGGTCCATGATCTCGACAAGACCGAATCGCGGATCGGATTGGAGGACGAGCCAGGGACGGCGCGAGACGCTTCTTCGACTCGGCACATTATCGTTGACGATCACGGCGCTCGCGATGGCGGTCGGCTGGAGCGGTTCGACGCTCGATCGGTCGCTCGTGCGTGTTCGGCTCAACGCGAATTCCACCCCCGCCGACGATCGCTCGACGACCGAAGCGAACGCTTCGACAGCCGAATCCGAGTCCAAAAAGTCCCCGACTTCTCCTTCGGCCAATGTCGATCAAACAGCGTCCGCGGATCCAACCGAAGAGACCTCAAAGAACGACAAGCCCTCCGAGGTTCGCCGAGTCGCCTCCAAGTCTCCCAAATCGACCGCTCGAACGCTCGACCTTACGCCGCGCAGGGGGGATCGAACCGACGATTCGCTCAAATCCGCCGAACCTTCGGCGATCGCGCTCGCCACGATCGCCGACTGCAAGGCGAAGTATGAAAAAATTCAAGATTATGTTTGTACGTTTATCAAAGTTGAACGGCATCGGGGAAAATTGCTGGCGCCGCACGTGATCGCGATGAAAGTGCGAACGAAGCCGAATTCGGTGTACCTGCGGTTTGTTAAGCCGAAGGCGGGACGCGAGGCGATTCACGTGGAGGGGCGGAACGGCGGCAAGGTGCTGGCGCATGATGTGGGGCTGGGAAAATTGATCGCGGGCACGCTGAGCCTTGATCCCAAAGGCGAGATGGCGATGGAAGACAGCCGCCATCCGATCACCGACGCCGGAATCGGGCCGATGCTCAACATGCTTGAGGCGCATTGGAAGGTCGAGCTCAAGCCGGGGATTACGGAAGTTTCGATCAACGAGCACATGAAGGTCGGCGATCGCCCGTGCAAGATGATCACGACGCGTCATGTCGAGAAACAGAAGGGGATGGATTTTTATCTCGTGCGGGTTTTCATCGACCGTGAGCTCGGTCTGCCGATTCGCTTCGAAGGATACGACTGGCCCAAACGGGCGGGGCTCGACGGCGAGTTGATCGAAGAATACACGTATACCAATCTGAAATTGAACGTGGGGTTGAGCGAGATCGACTTCGACGCGCGGAACAAGAATTACGCGTTTGGTCGACTTTGACGAAAAAAACGATTGGACCGGCGTGATTCTCATGATGGATCGCGGCAACGGTCGATAAGAGGTAACGGCGAGGATGGGCCGCGCGACCCTCCGCGGGGGGTTGCGACATTGAACGGTTGGGGGATGGAGAGGGGAAGCCGTGGCGTTTAGGCGGCGAATCGTGGCGGGCTTGAGCGAACCTCGCGGCGTTGCGGTCGCGTGTCGGTCGATTCCCGCGGATCGGTTCGCGGGCTTCGCCTTGGGGCAAGCGATCTTGGCAGGAAATCGACTGTTGGATAAGATTCGCCTCGCCCTCGGGGGTGATGCGACGGGTCGATCGCACGAGCGAAGAAGCCGGCCCTCCGTGGGGTTTTCCCATCTCAAACATCCTCTCGCGCCGATCGCGCCAAGGGATTGATACAGCGCGCCCGTCCGCCATGAGCGCGGACGACGGTTGCCGTCCATTTCCAGGAAGGAGGCTCGATGAGCACGGTCCCGACCCCCGACACCCAGGTCCGGGTCCATATACGTTGGATGATTCGCCGCGATATGCCCGAGGTTTTGGGCATCGAGCAAGCGAGCTTCCAGCCCGCCTGGCGCGAGGAAGAATTCCTCCGAGTCCTCCGTCAGCGAAACTGCATCGGCATGATCGCCGAACTCGACGAACGCGTCGTCGGCTTCATGATTTATGAGCTTCATAAACATAAGTTGCAAATTCTGAACTTCGCGGTCCATCCCGAATTTCGCCGAGCGGGGGTGGGGGCGCGGATGATCGCCAAGCTTGTGGGCAAGCTTTCACCCCAGCGACGATCAAAGATCCTTTTGTATGTACGCGAAACGAACCTCTCGGC
>JAKBCQ010000729.1 GCA_021807585.1 Planctomycetota bacterium
CGATCGCTTTAGCACGCTTTCAAGGCAGCGAAACGTCGTCTCGCGATCGCGGTAGACGGGAACGATCACGTCGGCGCGGCGCGGCGTCTCCTCAATCTGCTCGTCGTCCTCCAGGTCGATATCGTCCTCGTCGTCCAGGTCGATATCGTCATCGTCGTCCAGGTCGGTATCGTCATCGTCGTCATATCTCATAATGAATCATCACTAAGCGACTTGAGATTGATGAACCTGTTCCATGTAGGCGTCGATCGTTTCGTCGATCGGGCCGTCGCGGACGATTCGGCCGCGTTCGAGTTGCACGCCGCGATCGCATAGTTCGCGGAGCGCCGCCATATCGTGCGAGACGACGACGACGACTTTGGCTTTGTTCATGACGTCGCGAATCCGCGCCTTGGCTTTGTCGACGAATGCGGCGTCGCCGACTCCGAGCGATTCGTCGATCAGGAGCACGTCGGGTTCGACCTCGGTCGCGATCGCGAACGCGAGCCTCATGTACATGCCGCTTGAATAATACTTCAAGGGGAGATCGGCGAATTCGTTGAGCCCGGTGAAATCGAGCACTCCGGGAACTTTTTCAAGCATTTGTTTGCGTGAAAATCCCAGCATTGCACCATTTAATAAAATGTTCTCTTTTCCAGAAAGTTCATGATTAAATCCCGCGCCCATTTCTATTAACGGAGCGACGACGCCGCGGATCCGAGCGACTCCCGCGGTGGGGGGGTAGATGCGGGCGAGGACGCGGAGGAGGGTGCTCTTGCCGGCGCCGTTGCCGCCGATGATCCCCACCCGCTCGCCTGCGCCGATCCGCAGATCAACATTTGAAAGCGCAGCGAACTCGGATCGAGCCGGCTGCTCGGCGCGGCGTAAAATCAAATCCAGCGCGGCTCGCTTAAGCGTATATTGCTTATCGTGATAGCTCCGAAATCGGAGCGAAACGTCGCGCAGCTCGATCGGCGGCAGCGAGTCGATCGGCGCCCGGCCGCTCGGTCCGTTAGAGCCGAAAAACCAACTTATCTTCTTGACTCTTGAATGTGGCATAACCGACTCCTACGCTCGTCGCGGCGATCCCGGCCGCCATCAGCCAGGTCGGCCAATCGGGCCACCGTCCCCCCGCCAATATGTCCTGAAACAGCTTCACGATCGGATACGCGGGGTTGAACACGAGCCACCATCGAATCCGTTGCGGCAAAAACTCGGGTTTGTAGATGATCGGCGTCGCGAAATACCACGCCTGCAAAAAAACCGCGACCAGATGTCCGCAATCGCGGTAAAACGTGTTTAAAGTCGATACGATCAGGCTCAGCCCCAACACGAAACCCGCAAGCGTAATCAAAGCCGCCGGAAGCGCGATGAGCGCAAAGCTCGGCCGCGCCCCCAAGGGTATCAACATCAGAAATAAAGCCGTTAATGTGAATCCCAACGTCGTCAAATTGATCAGTAATCGCGTTAACGGAAATACAATCTTTGGAATATAAATCTTTTTGATTAAACCTTCGTTCACAATGAAACAGAGCGCCGATTCGCCGATCGAAGCCTGAAGAAAGCCCCAAGGAACCATCCCCGCGAACAGATACAGAGTGAAATTCTCTCCCGTTCGTCCCTGGTAAAGATTCGAAAAGACAAATCCCAGAACCGTCATCATCAAAATCGGATTAAGCAACGTCCAAAAAAAGCCGAGGAACGATCGCTGATACCGAACGCGAAGCTCCTGGATCACCATGTTGCCGATCACGGGCCAAAATCGGACGATCTCTGAAATCTCACGGCGAGGCGCGACCAAAAGCGCGGGGTGGAACGTCCGCTTCCGCTCGTGCGGAAAATATTCGGCGTGAGGGACCGTCGTGCTCGTCCTCGTCGTCATGGCCTAACTTCATCCCCCGTCGCGGCTTATTTCTCCGCCTCGATCTCAGCTCCAGAACGACCGAATCGTCGAGATCGATCGCTTCGCCCTTCCATAACGGCGAGGGGGAGACGCCTCAAACGGTTTCGGACCGCCCGGCGCCGGAGTCCCTTCCTTCGGCCAGTCGTTAAGAAGCCGCGGAATCTTACGATCCGATCGCCATTCCAGGAAGATCAACCCGCGGTTGAAGGCGATCGCACTGCGCGTTATCGGCAAGGATGTTACCCATTCTCCGCTTTTTCTCCAGCCGTCCAATTCGCCGCGCCGCTCGATCGAGACCGTACGACCGCCGCGCCGGCACGGTTGATCACCGCAAAAAGCCGCGTTGTCGTCGGCTCTCGTTCATACCGCTCCGCGTTTTCAACCGCGAGCGATCGCGACCTTCGTCCTCGACTCGGCGACCCCGGCGGCTTCACTTTGACGGAACGGATTTGGCGGGTTTCGAGCGGTCGTGCTTGGCCGGTTTTTTCTCGTCGGATTCGAGTCGGTAGCGGATTTCACCCGCGACAATCGCCATCACGGCTCGACCTTTGACCTCCCAACCCGCGAACGGACAGTTGCGACTCTTCGACCGGAATCGCGTGGGGTCGATCGTCCACTTAAGATCGGGATCGATGATCGTCACATCGGCGTCGGAACCGGGGGCGAGCGATCCCTTGGGCACTCCCAACAGCCGAGCCGGGTTGACCGTCAGTTTGGCGATCAACTCGGGCCATGAAAGATGGCCGGGCTCGATCAAGCCTTTCACAGCGATCGGCAAGAGCGTTTCCAGGCCGATGATGCCGAAGGGCGCCTGATCGATCTCACGCATCTTCTTTTCGGTCGAGTGCGGAGCGTGATCGGTCGCGAGCAGCTCGATCGTCCCGTCGACGACCCCTTCGATCACCGCCTCGACGTCGCTCCAGGTGCGTAAGGGAGGGTTCATTTTGAAATTCGCATCGAAGCCCCGGAGCGTTTCGTCGGTGAGTGTGAAATGATGCGGGCACGCCTCCGCGGTCACGCGAACGCCGCGCCTTTTGCCCTCGCGCACCAGCTCGACCGATCGGGCAGTCGATATATGTTGGATATGAACACG
>JAKBCQ010000730.1 GCA_021807585.1 Planctomycetota bacterium
GTCGGCTGTCGTGAAAAGCCGGCGCTCGTCGTTCTCGATGCGGATACCGGGCGGAAGGTCGCTTCGGTCCCGATTCCGGGCGGAGTCGACGACGTCTCGTTCGACGCCAAACGGGGGCTGATCATCGCGTCTTGCGGCGAGGGGGCGATCGCTGTGATTCGCAAGATTGACGTTGATCGTTATGAATCCGCCGCGACGATCAAGACCGTCAAGGGGGCGAAAACGTCGGTCTATCACGTCGAGTCGGGGACGCTCTATCTCGCCGTCCCGCGTTCCGCCGATCGGCCTGAACAACACAATCCCGAGGTTTGGGCGTATCGACTTCGATGACGAAAGCAAGTCGAACCGAACACACATCATAAGTTAGCTAGACGATCAAATCTTCATGCAAATCGGTTAATCGAGCGCGACGAGACGATCGATCGCGCTCGCAATGATCCGGCGGCTGGTCGCTTTGAGATCGGCGTGAGGGGGCGTGTCGCGTTCGAGGAGCGTGGCGTGTTCGCATCGTCGTGTTGATTTCTCGCGACGCGCCGAACGTGTCCTAGATTTCCTCTGGATCGACTCCAGGGCGACGTGTCGAGCGGCTCGACTTCGCGCTCTGACGGTTGTTTGCGCGGGTCGGCGAAAGGTCGCCGAGCGAGTCGCGGTCGTCTCTCAGGGTAAGGAACATACGATCATGGCGGAAACCGTACTCGTGACCGGCGGCGCCGGCTATTTGGGGTCGATCCTTTGTGAAAGTTTGCTCGGACGCGGTTTTCGCGTCGTCGCTCTCGACAATCTGTCGTACGGCGAGCAGAGCCTGTTTCATTTATGCGCGAACGCGAATTTCGAGTTCATACACGGCGATGTACGTGAAGAGAGTTTGATGCGATCGGTTCTCGGCGAGGCGGATGTTTTGATTCCGCTCGCGGCGATCGTGGGCGCTCCGGCTTGCGATCGCGATCCGACGACCGCGAAATCGGTCAATTTCGACGCGGTTCGGTTGATGCTCAAGCTTCGAAGTCCACGCCAGTTGATCGTGTTTCCGACGACGAACAGCGGCTACGGGACGAAGTCGATCGCGTCGACGTGTACCGAGGAGACTCCGCTCGAGCCGATCTCGCATTACGGTCGGACGAAGGTCGAGGCGGAGGCGGCGGTGCTCGATTCGCCGAACGCGATCACGTTCCGACTGGCGACGGTATTCGGCGCTTCGCCGCGGATGAGGCTCGATCTCATGGTGAATCATTTTGTGTATGAGGCGGTGACGAGACGGACGCTGGTGATTTATGAAAAGGATTTCAAGCGGAATTTCATTCACGTGCGGGATGTTGCGGATTGTTTTATTCACGCGATCGATCGCTCCGATGCGATGATCGGACGATCTTATAACGCGGGGCTCGAATCGGCGAATCTTTCCAAGGAGGAGCTGGCGCTTTTGATCAAGCGAAGGATTCGGGATCTTTTCATTCATTTCGCCGAGGTCGGTTCCGATCCCGATAAGCGCAATTATATTGTCAGCAATCAAAGGCTTAAGGATGCGGGATTCGAGGCGAGGCGGACGCTCGATCAGGGGGTCGTCGAGCTGGTGAAGGCGTATCGAACGCTGGGGCGCGTGCGATTTCAGAATATTTGAGAATATTAAATAATTCGTTATGTTCTTGAATTCGCGTACGTTTAGGAGGCGACGGCGATGACGATGATGGATATGACGCGAACGGCGTCGGCACGAACGTCGCGTTCGCGATCGGGTTTGGGGGAGACGATTGTTCGCGCTCGGTCGCCGCTACGGGTCAGTTTTTCGGGCGGCGGGACGGATTTACCGCATTGGTATCGCGAACATCCCGGCGCGGTTTTATCGACGACGATCAATCGTCACGCTTACGTGACGCTTTATCCGAGGAATGATCAAAAGGTAAGGATTCGGTCACTCGATTTGGGATGCACGGTTCATTTTTCGGTCGACGATCCACCCGCTTACGACGGGGTGCTCGATCTGGCGAAGGCGGTGATCGGCCGGCTCGGCGCGGGGGGAGGGATGGATCTTGAGATTCGCTCGGACGCGCCTCCGGGGAGCGGGCTTGGGGGATCGTCGGCGCTCACGGCGGCGTTGATTGGAGCGGTGTCGCGGTATCGGGGAGCGTCGCTCGATGAAGCCGAGCTCGCCGAGCTCAATTTCGAGGTCGAGCGGATCGATTTGAAGATCGTCGGCGGCAAGCAGGATCAGTATGCGACGACATATGGGGGATTGAATCTTATCGAGTTTCATCCCGAGCGAGTCGAGGTGTCTCCGGTCGAAGTTTCGTGGGAGGTTCTCAACGATTTGGAATCGCATTTGTTGCTTTGTTATACGGGTCGGGCGCGGGCCGATCTGGGAATCGTCGAGCGGCAGGCGAAATCGTGTCGCGAGGGACGGACGTCGACGATCGACGGATTGTTCAGGCTTTACGAGCTTGTTTACGAGATGAAAAGCGCGATCGTCGACGGTCGCCTGAACGATTTCGGCGAGCTTTTACATGAATCTTATTTGATGAAGAAGCGGATCAGTCCCGATCTTGCGCGGGGGACGATCGCCGACCGGCTTTACGACGAGGCTCGCGGCGCCGGAGCGATCGGGGGCAAGCTGCTGGGCGCTGGAGGGGGGGGATATTTGCTGATTTATTGCGAGACCGAGCGCCAATGCGACGTCCGTCGAGCGCTTGGGTGCGCGGGAGGTCAATCGCTCGATTTTTCGTTTGATCCTCGCGGCCTTCAAACCTGGCGGAGTTCGAGCCGATGACGCACTCGACAACCGGGTTCGACACGCATAAGCGGGCGTTGGACGTCCCGGTGATCATATTGGCCGGGGGTTTGGGAACGCGGTTGCGATCGGTGGTGAGCGACCGTCCCAAGCCGCTCGCGACTGTGGGGGGTCGGCCGTTTTTGGAGATATTGTTCGATCAGATCGAGGCTTCGGGGGGGCGCGAGGTCGTGCTGGCGACGGGT
>JAKBCQ010000731.1 GCA_021807585.1 Planctomycetota bacterium
AAATCGCCTTTCGTCTACGTTGGGCCGGCTATCGTTGTATGTTCAACCCGCGCTGTGTGATTCATCACGAGATCTCGGCAAGCTACGATCACGCGCGCCCGGAACTCCAACGCCGCATGGCGCGGAACTCCGAGATCCTCTTCTGGACACGACTCCCGCTCGCCTGGCTCATCGCTTCGATCGTTCCTCATCTCGCGTTCACGCTCGCTCAGGCCGCGCATCGCGCCCTCACGGGAAGGTTCCGCGCCTTCGCGCTCGGCAAGCTCGACGCGCTCAAAAAAATGAAGGAACTCCGAGCCAAACGCTCGCTCAATCGAACTCT
Source organism: Planctomycetota bacterium (assembly GCA_021807585.1). GTDB lineage: Bacteria > Planctomycetota > Planctomycetia > Isosphaerales > Isosphaeraceae > JAKBCQ01. Next base: position 323 of record JAKBCQ010000731.1, read on the forward strand.
CGCTCTCTCGGCGATCGCTCGCCCCCATTTTCCCATTCAAATCCTCCCGTTCACCGACCCCGCCAAGACATATTCACCGCTACTCAAAAAGAAACCGACAAAGAAATGATCGATTCGACTCGCCAAACAATCATCGATTAAGAACATTTTCTATAGTGAATATTTTATCGCTTGCTGTTATGATCGGATCGCCTCGTCGAGCGGCGGAACGTTCCGTTTTCGAGCCGCGAAGCGTACGATCGCGACGAAGGCGATCGATCCGAGCGCGAGCGTTGCAGCCGCGGCGCGGTCGGGTCGCGCGCCTGAGAGCGTATCGATCGTCGCGGGGCCGATCGTCATGCCGATCCGAGCGGGGGTCAAAACGATCGCGGGAGAGACGTTCACCGCGGCGATCGCCGCGGCTGCGATCATCGCCCCGATCCCCACGCCGATCGATTCGCTTTCCTTTTTGGCGAGCCTTCGCGCCTCGCCGCGCGAGGCGCCGATCAGCCGCGCCGCATCCTCTTCGCTTGTCCCGCCGTGATCCCCCGCAATCCGAATCCGCGACCACCACGGCAGTCCGATCACCACGAGAGCCCAAATCAGAGCCGGCCCGGGAGTAAGAGCCGGATCAAGGAAGCGAGCGATCGGACGAAGCCCGGCCGAAGCCGATGCCAAGCTCGTCGCGAGCACGCCCGTCGAGACGATCCCGACTCCAAGACAAAGCGGCGGAAGCGATTCGATCAGAGATAAGAATCGCTGCTTCTTTGCCGGTTCATCGTTCGACTTCTTCGGTCGGAATCGCGACGCGGCGATGATTCGACCGATCAAAGCCGAGCCGATCGCAGCGATCGCGGTCGCAAACGCGGCTGAGCGAAAATCTTCGGTCGCAATCGCGGATGAAAATTCGTTTAATCGCGTGAATAATCGTTCGATTACGGTCGACGCCGCGTCCGCGGTTTGAACTTCGACCGCGATCGATCCGAGCGCGACGAGCGGCGCCCACGCGATCGCGATCCAGATCAAAAGCATCGCGACGATCACGCACGCCTCCCCCGTCCCCGCACGAGTCCGCGGCGGTCGACGCGCAGGACCGCCGATCGTCGCGTTCGAACCTCCATATAATACCGCGATTGCGCGAAACGTCGTGGAAATCAAAATCGCCGCGATCGCGAGCCCCGCCGCGGTCGAAGCCGACCCCGGAACGTCCCATAACCCGTCGATCGCCCGAACGATCCGATACGCGATTGTCCGCCGCAAGCCGAAAACGAGAGGACCGATCGGGTCGACAAGTACCAGTGTGAATATCAACGCAATCGACCGAGCGATCTCGGGACGAACGAGCGGCGTTTCGGCGATCCTTCTCGTTTCACGTCGGCTCGCCCCCATTCCTCGCGCCGCGTCTTCCCAAACCGCCTCAACCCGACGCAGAGCCCGCGCCGCCCGCGCGGCGACGATCGGGACGCCCCAGATCGTCCCCATGACGACGATCGCGATCCCTCGCGCAAGCTCTTCGACCCGAGCTCCAAAAGACCCCGATCGATCGACCCCGTATCGAGCCAAAAACAATAAACCGTGATGTATTTGTGTCTCGATGATATCGACCGCGGGTTCGATTCCGATCGCCAAGCATATGGGCGTTACCAAAAGCGGAGCGAACGCGAGCGAAGTCAGCGCCCGCCGTCCCCAGAACGTCCGACGCGTCGTGATCCGAGCGAGAGAGACTCCGATCAAACGCGCCGCCGCGGCGACCCCGATCGCAAGTATCGTGCTATTGCGCACGCACGCGATCAGATATGGATCAAAAACGACGAGCGCCGCCGGAAACGCCGAAACCCTCACGCCGTGTTCTGATGGAGAGAGAATCACCGCCGCGAAAAGCGCGCCGATCGGAATCAAAACCGCAAGGCGGATCGCATAACCGACGATCCAAGCCGTAAGTTGACGCATATTATTTCAATCGCTACATAATTGCATGATGATACTTATTTGCGAGCATGTCGAATGAAAGTTACGATCGCCGTTTACGGAAACCTTCGGGTCGAACTCCGCGGTGCAATCCTAAAGGTCGATTCGTTTCGACGAACCCTCACTCACTTAACACGAAAGCGTCGAACCCCGCAAGACGCGCGGCGTAGAGTGAACACCTTGCGAGAGAAACGTTTGGAGAAGGCCGATTTTTCCGTGATCAGACTTCCCGAAATCGTACCGGCTTGCCGGCGATTCGCACTCCGCACCATGATCGCCGATTGGATCAGTTTAATAATCAGTCACTCCTTTTATTCATCGTTCGAAAACGGCGTCTGTACCTCAAGAGCCGGAAAGCGGTCACCCGGGAAACCCACTCACTGCGGGAATAGAGTTTAATCGAGTCCTCGCGCCGGTCGTTCGGTTGAGCCGGAAGGGGGACATGAGTGGTACTTCCTTAAAAAGGAGATCGATAAATCCATCGGTTCCATTTGGTTGGCGTTGACCGAATCGGCGAATCGACTAGAATTTGTGTCCATTCGTTGAGCGCATGTTGTCTGCGCCGAGCCGCGGCACTGCGAGCCGTTGAGAGATCAAACGTAAGTTTCGCGATTTGCTGGAGATCGGTCGAGCCGATCCCGTTTTCCAGGCGGACCCACTGAGCGTTTTTTTGGTTAGAGGAGTCGATCGTGCAGCG
>JAKBCQ010000013.1 GCA_021807585.1 Planctomycetota bacterium
TCGCGTCAAGCGGCTGTTGCGAGAGGCGTTTCGGCTGAACAAATCGGCGATCCCCGGCGGGATTGATTATGTCGCGTCGCCGCGCGGCCCGGTTTTGCATTATCAGGAAATCGAATCGTCGCTTGTGGCGCTGGCTCGCGACGTGGCCAAACGGCTGGAAATCGACCGGAAGCGCGCCGAACGAGAGCAACGAACATGATATTACCAAAATATTTAGATCTAAGATTTTTTCTATTGGAATCGCCAAGATGAGTTTGGCGTCCGGCATTCCGACACAATCGCACAAAACAACAATTGCGACGACATCAATTTCGGTAACTTATTGTTTGCACGGCCTAACGCGCGAAAAAAAAGCCGACGGATCGAGAACCCGTCGGCCGCGGAGTCGTTCATTGTGATGAACAGAGTTAAACGTAGGTAAGTGCGACGCTTGTAACGCTTGCGTATACAGGCGTGTTTGCAGGGGCGAGTCCCGCGGCTTTGATCTGGAACCCGTATCGATTGAGTTCAAGGACGAGGAACAAGCAGCCGAGAATGAGTGCGCCGAGCGCGACTCCGAGGAGGGCGACATAGACGTCGCTCCTGGGGGTGGAGACGTAAATCCCTCCTCCGGGGGGTCGTGCCGAGGTACGGGTTCCGGGCTTGACGCGAGCCTGTTTCCCCGATGCCGTGCCGGTTCCTGGTTTAGCTCCGCGGGCGGAACGTAGGCGAGACAATGTCCCCCTCCTGTATCTTTCGGCCAAGATAGGTTCTGCCCTCGACCTCGCCCACCGCTTGATCCGGATCGGCCGATTGGATCCGAATTTTACCGACGTATTCGGGCTTGGGCTTCAATCGATAAATGTACAATTCATGACCAGGGACGAGACCGTCGTCGGAGCCGATCGTGATCTCGACGATCTTGTTTTTGGCGTCGACGCGTTTGATCGCGCCTTCGACGTCGGGAGGCGAGCCGACCCCCTTGATCTGGCGGATATCGTCGGTGAGGCCGTGCTCGCGGAGCGACGAACTGAACGCGGCGACACGCTCGCGGAGATCTTTATTGTTGGTAACGGCGACTTCGAGATCGCGTTTGAATTGGCGAATCTGATCTTGAAGCTCGAGATTTTGGAGCTTGAAGTCGTTCGCCTGCTTTTGAACCGAGACTAAGAGCTCACGCTCTTTCTCGGCCTCGAGTCGCCGCGCCTCGGCTTCGTCGCCCGCGACCTTGGCGTTTTGCTGCGCGGTTTCGAGCTTGTCGCGGGCGTCGGTGATGTCTTTGGTGAGCTGGGCGATCGTTCCGTCGAACGTCGTGATTTGCTGCTTGAGCTGATCAACCTGGGCCTGGTGATCGGCCTTCGCTTTCGCCAGTTCCTTAACGCGCACCTCGGTCTCGGCCTTGGCGTCCCGCAGTTTCGCGGAGGTCTTGTCCGCTTCGTCCTTCGCTTTTTTGTAAGCGTCGCTCCAATTGGTCGCGGTGTTGAACACCGTGACCGAGAGCGCGAGGAAGCAGACCGCGAAGACCATGATCACGATGACGAGGATCTTGCCGACAAACGTCATGGTCCCGTCCTAACTCGTGTTTCGAGTTCAATGAGAGGTTCAAATGCCGGAAATACAACCGATCGACGCGGGGGAGCGAATTTCCCGATCGCCGAGGTCGATATCGCCATCATATCGGCGGCGATCCACGCGCGACAAGCGGGTCGATCGCCGACGAGTCGATGTCATGCGCCGTTCGCACACCGATCGCGAGCTTACGGCGCTACCGACCGCCCACTCGGGCACGACTTGAATTTACCCCACGGAGCGGCCGAAAGCAAACGCGGGCAAGATAAGAAATTTGGGGGCCGCGGGACGACCCGCACGAAGGCGTCAATTAGGCGGTTCAGCAGGGACTCTTCGCGCGAGACTTCGTGAGGATGCGAGCGGTTCGGTCATCGATTATCTGATTCGTTGATTTTTCGGTTCTGATCGTTAACCTCGATCAAGCGGCGATGATTTGATCGCTCTGAAATGCGGCGATTGTTCCGAGGAACGCGAGTCGATCGTCGTCGACCCGGGTTTTGGGAAGCTCTCAAGATTTAGGCTCGCGGAGGGGAAGATCGCTTGATTGACGCGGGCCGATCGCGCAGACTGGCGCGTCTTGAATCCCCGGGGCTCGACGAGGCGACGACGCCGGGGTGATTCGGGAGTGTCATTCGACTTGGCTCGTCCTCTTCCTTTCACGACGGGATCACAGAAAATGAGTGAGAAAGATAAGCCCGAGGATCTTAAAGTACACGGTCAAGCCGCTGGACAACAGGCTGTTGTTCAAACCGAAGTCGTCGTCGACGATTCGGCGACGGTTCCGTCGTACTCGAATTTTTGCCGAGTGACGGCGACCCCCGAAGAGGTGATCTTCGATTTTGGGCTCAATCCCCAGCCGTTTGCGCAGGGTCGCCAGGACGTTAAGGCGATTCAGCGGATCGTGATGAACTTTTACACGGCGAAGCGGCTTTTGACGGCTCTCTCGATGACGATTCAACGTCACGAGGGGACGTTCGGGGTGATTGAGCTCGACGTGCGTCGCCGAGCGGGAGCGGTACAACAGCCGTTCCGCACCGATTTGGCGCGTGGACCCGTCGGTCCCCAGGGCGTCGTCGAGTGATCGCATTCGACTGGAACGCGACGAGGGTCGGTTGCGCGAATCGCCTCGACCGACCTCTCGGTCGTTTCTCGCCATATGAGAACATATAAGTTCGACCGCCGCGACGATCGTTCGGCCGAGATCGGTTTTGTGCGAGCCGGAATTGACGCGTGATCGCGCGGTTCGGGATTGATACGACGCTTACGCTGCATGGGCGCACGCACATGACGCTACCGGCTCTGGAAGGTTGCGGATTTTTGCCCGGCGACGATCCTCTCGATCGATTCCCCGCGGGGTCGCCTTATGAGGCGCTCGACGAGCTAGGCCGCGATTTGCCGAGCCTGCTGATGGACGATCGCTTTCGCGAACGGATCGCGGCGATCGAGCTTCCCACTTTGGGCGACGAGCCGGTTTCGATTCGCGAGCTCCGGCTTTACTACGTGCGGGTGGGGTTTTTGGCTTCGGCTTTTATCAACCAAGTCGGTCATCCTCCCGCCCGCGTGCTGCCGCGACGATTGGCGATTCCGCTGTGCGCGGTTTGCTCGAGGCTCGATCGGCCGCCGATTTTAAGTTATGACGGCTACGCGATTTACAACTGGAAGCGGTTTCGCCGAAACGAACCCGTAACGCTTGGTAATATCGACACAATTCAGAATTTTGTTCATCTCTACGACGAACACTGGTTCATTTTGGTTCATGTGGAAATCGAAGCGATCGCGGGAGAAGCGATCATTCATATCTCCAAGCTTGCTTCGGGGCTCGATCATAATGATCAAGAGATCATCAATCAAGAAATTATAGAAATAACGGCGATTATCGCGCGGATGACGGGAGTTTTGAAGCGGATTCCGGAGAAGATGGATCCCGCGGTTTATTATCGCACGTTTCGGCCTTATATCAGGTTTTTCGAGGGGGTTGTTTACGAGGGGGTGGCTGAGGAGCCGCTTGATTATCGGGGCGAGACGGGGGCGCAGAGCGCCGTGATCCCGACGCTTGTCTCGCTTTTGAAGATCCCGCATCGTCCCTCGGCGTTGACGGATCATCTTGCCGAGATGCGTCGATTCATGCCCGCGGCGCATCGACTTTATATCGAGGGTGTCGAGGCTGTCGAAGATCCCCGCGGCCGCGCCGACAAGGGGGCTTATAACGAGCTTTTAGAGGCTTTGGCGGCGTTTCGCGAGATCCATTTGGGATTCGCGCGCGAGTACGTAGCGCGGTGGGTCGTCGACCCGCGCGGCACGGGGGGGACGCCGTATCTCGAATGGCTGGGGCGTTTGATCGACGAAACGCGGGCGCACAAGATCGCTTGACACGAAACGGCGTCGGGTCTATGTTTCGCACTCGTCGATTCCCTGGAGGTTGACTTCCAGGGGCGTCGTCGTTTGGTTCGGCGGTCTTTCGATGCGCGTCGCGCGGTGGATTGACCGTTCAGGATCCGCGGGTTCATTTCGATTGCGTTGCGGCGGACGGCCGATCGGTCGCTCGCCCAGGGGTTCTCCCTATCGCCAGGAGGGTTCATCGATGCGGCGCGGGCCGAACTTTCGCGTGGGGGCTGTTTGTATCGTCGCGCTTTTGTCGCTTGCGCTGGTCGCCGCCGCGCCCTCCAAGTCGAAGAAGAAAGCGAAACGGACGACGCCCCCCAAGGTTAACGAGACCGTCGACAGCCTGGCGTTCTTTTATCGCGCATCGGACGTTCCTGTTCAGGGGGTCGGGCTCGTGATGGGGCTCGACAATACGGGATCGGATCCGCCGCCGTCGACATATCGGCAAAAGCTGATTGAGCAGATGCGCAAATCGAAGGTCGAGCATCCCGAGCGGATATTAAAGAATCCGACGACATCGCTCGTTCTCGTCCGCGCCAAGATTCCGATCGGCGCGACCAAAAAAGACCGGATCGATCTTGAGATCGAGCTGCCGCCCGGGAGTTCGACATCGAGCTTGGCGGGGGGTCGCTTGCTCGAAGCAAGCCTGAGCGAAATCTTGATGGCGAAAGACGGCGTGCACGAAGGAACGCCGTGGGTCGTCGGCGGCGGGCCGATCTTGCTCGGCAATGAAAAGAGTCCCAACGATCCCAAGGTCGGCCGCGTTCTGGGGGGGGGGCGGATCAAAAAAGAATTCCCTTACATCCTCGTGATTCGCGAAAATCGACGAAGCATCAAAACATCAAGTATTTTGATGAATGCCATTAATACGCGATTTTTCAAGCATAAAGGGATGGATCAGGTGGGGATGGTTAGCGCGAAGGACGTGAAGCGTCCCGACGAGCAGATGCTGATCGAAGTTCCGGTGATTTATCATCAGAATCAGGGGCGATTTTTCCAGGTGGTGCGGACGCTGCCGGTGGCGAACACCCCCGAACTCGAAGCGGCGCGGATCGCCGAGTGGGGGAAGAAGCTGCTCAATCCGTCGACGACCGCGGAAGCGGCGTTGCGGCTTGAGGGGTTGGGGGCGAACGCGATTCCGACGCTCGCGGCGGGGCTCAAGAACGAGAACGACCAGGTCAAGTTTTTCGCGGCCGAGGCGCTCGCGTATTTGAACGACGCTTCGGGCGCCGAGATCCTCGCCGAAAACTCGGTCAAACGTCCTCAGTTTCGCGCGTTCGCGCTCGCGGCGCTCGCCGCGACCGATCAACCGCCAAGTTATCTTGCGCTCAAACGTTTGATGAGTGAATCGGACATACTTGTGCGTTACGGAGCGTTCAACGCGTTGCGCAAGGTCGACGAGAACGATCCTGCTCTCGGTCGTGTCGCGGTTCTCGAACCGCGTCGCGAGGAGCTTGAAGACGACGAAGAGGACGATCTGGCGGTGAGGGCGGGCCGAGCGACGCGGCGACCTCGTCCGTCGCGGCGCGAGGACGATCCGTTCGAGCTTTATGTCGTCGATTCGGACGGTCCGCCGCTCGTGCATGTTTCGGGAACGCGCCGCGCCGAGATCGTGCTTTTCGGCGCCAATCTCAAATTGATGTCCCCCGCGGTGTTATCGGGCGCGGGACAGATCCTTGTGAACGCGTCGATGGGGGACGACAAATTCCAGATCAGTAAGATCTCGCCCCGCGCACTTGGCGAGTCGGACGGCAAAACGACGACGTCGGCCGACGTTCTCTCGGTCATTCGAGGGATGGCGGGATTGGGGGCGTCGTATCCCGAGGTCGTGTCGATCTTGCAGTCCGCGAGCAAGCAGAAGAACCTACCTGGTCCGCTCGCGTTCGACGCCGTTCCGCCCCCCGACGAGGGCTACCTCCGCGCTCTTGTCGGCGTCGACGTCACCGCGAAGAAGGACGACTCGCTCGAAAAAACGAAGCTCGACGAGGAGAAAGATCGCGGATTCTTTGAACGCCTTCGCGATCGGTTTAATCGCTAATTTCAGCCTCGTCGCTTTGATCACTCTTCTTGTTCCGGGATCGAACACGATCGGCCTTCGGTCGGAAAGTGACGCACGCGAGTCGATTGACGCTTCTCAGCACGAGATGGGGAGATCGACGGTTGCGATCGATCGGGAGCGGCGCGATCGATCGCGGGACGAGGAATCATCGTAGCTTCTGGTGGTGAATCGAGTCGGGATTTCACGAAATTTTCACTTCGAATTTTGGCGCGATCGGCCCGGAAAATAGGCCGAATCGAAATAGAAGGAAGAGCGCGGCGGTCGTCGTCGCGATCTTCCGTTTTAAAGATCCACGCGGCTTTGAACGAAAAATAGAACTGACGGTCAGGTTCGCTAAGGCAAGGAAGCGTGGGAGAACCCCGCGAATCGACTCGCCCTGGTCGTGACCGAGCGACCGGCTCGACCTTGCCGCGTTTTGTCCTCGAGGCGCGGCGGTTGGAATCGGCATGGAACGATGCGTCGTAATGGCGATCGGAACGTGGCGATGGCGACTTGTGAGATCGAGCGTCCTAGAATTGCGTTGTCCCTCGGCAAACGGAGCAGGGAAGCACAACGCACACGTTAGGGTTCGCGGAACGGACCGGCGGCGGTTAAACACTGTGATAAGGATATAACCGTCCGAGATAGGAGATCGACCGCGCGCCTCGCCGCCCAGGATCGAATCCGGAGGGTCGAGGAAACCTCCGAGGTCTCGCACCAAACCAAGTGAGTGGAGTCCTCGTCATGAAGAAGGTGTTCACAACCGGCCAGGTCGCGAAAATTTGCAAGGTCGCGCCTCGGACGGTGAGCAAGTGGTTCGACTCGGGTCGGTTGCGGGGATACCGCATTCCGGGCTCGCAGGACCGCCGCATCCCCCGCGAGCATCTGGTTCGCTTTTTGAAGGAACACGGGATGCCGTTGGGAGACCTCGAGAGCGAGGTTTTCCATAAGATTCTCGTCGTCGGCGCCGAGGCGCCGATGCTCGCGTCGCTGCGCGAGCATCTCCGTGAAGGAGACGATTTCCGGCTCGAGGCCGCGGCGTCGGGCTTCGAGGCGGGAATCCGCGCCGAAAGCTTTCATCCCGATTGCATCGTCATCGATATGGCGGTCGGACGCATCGAGGCCGGCCAAATCGCGCAAAATCTGCGGAAAAGCAACGATCACCAAGAAACGATCCTGGTCGCGTTGACGAGCGACGAACCGGGGGCCGAGGTCTTCTCGCTCGGCTTCAACGACGCCTTCAAGAAGCCGTTCGACGCCGCCTTGCTCGGCGAACGGATCCGGCGTCTCATCTCTCAGAAAAAAGGTGAAGATGTTTAATTCCACTTCCTTGCTTGTTTGATCAACGCTTCATTCGTTGACGCGAAGACGGCCGATCGGATCGAGAATACTCGCCTCGACGACGGCTTCGATCCAAGAGAAGAGCCCGGGCTCGACGCGAAACGTCGGACTCGGGCTCTTCGATTCTTCGGGAGAACGGGGCGCGAATCACCGGAATCAACGATTACGAAATATGTTCATTGAGATTGAGCTTATTATCGTTGATCGGCTTCGGGCCGCTCGCGTCATTTCTCGATCGAGATCAGCTCGACTTCAAACACCAACACCGCGTTGGGGGGAATCGGCGCTCCCGTCGGGGGATTCGCGCCGTAGGCGAGATCCGAGGGGATGAACAATTGCCACTTGGAACCGACCTTCATCAATTGAAGCGCCTCGGTCCAGCCCGCGATCACGCGATTGACGGGAAACGACGCGGGGGCGTTCCGCTTGTAAGAGCTGTCGAACTCGGTCCCGTCGATGAGCGTTCCCCGATAGTGCGTCTTGACGACCGAGGCCGCCTTCGGCGATTCTCCCTTCCCTTCGACGATCACCTTGTATTGAAGACCGCTTTTGAGCGTGACGACTCCGTCCTTGTCTTTGTTGGCGGCGAGAAACGCCTCTCCGTCCTTCTTGCTCTTCTCGGCGATCATCTTTCCCCCTTCGGCCTGTTTGGCGGCGATACCTTCTTGAAGTTTCATAAGAGCTGCGTTCATTTCTTGATCCGTCAGCGCCGTTTTGGCGCCCGAGAGACCGTCGCGGATCCCCTGAATCAACGTCGCCTCGTCGAGCTCGAGCTTCTGTTGCTTGAAGTTCTTGGCGATCCTCACGCCGATCGCGTAACTCGCCTTCGTTTTGTCGTCCTTGGTAACCGCGGCGTCCTTGACTTCGCCTTTGTCTTGCGCGGCGCCGATCGTCATCCAAACCGCGACGAGAAGCATCCCGGTCGCGATCGTAACCTTCGTTTTCATGAACTCTCCTCGATATAACACGATGTCGGGCGGCCCTCCTCTCCAAGCGAGCGACCGTTCATCAAGACATCACTTGTAAAAAACCTTGGGGCGGAACGACGAAGACCGACCGCGGCGCGATCGGTCGAGCATTGAGCCGATTATTCGCATCGTACGGAATCCGCCGTCGTCGCGTAAGCCGAAATTCCAACCGATCGAACGAACGATTTCGTGCCGCCGATCGCGATCGCCCCGAAAACCTCTTAAATGATTTGTGTACATTCGTTGATGATTTGACAAGAGTTCGAAACGCTCGATCCTTGGGAACGGCTCGAATCGAAAAAACCGACGCGTCGATCTCGCTCGATCCTCGATCCGTTCACGAGAATTCCCGCTTGCCGTCGCCGCGCGGCGCGGGTACTTTGATTAATGTTAAACAAAACCCCGCCGGGCGAATCCAGGACATCCTGATACGATGCGTGCGCTTTCGATATCGACTTCGCTCTGGATCGCATCGGCCGCGGCGTTGCTTGCGCCGGCCGCATCGGCGGGCGAAGCCCCCGCGTCTCAAACCGCCGCCGACCCGCTCGATCGATCGTTCGTCAAGTTGGTTCGCCCGTTCCTCGAAACGTACTGCGTCCGCTGCCACGCGAAAGAGGGACCCGAAGCCGATCTCGACCTCTCGGCGTACGCATCGACGAATGACGTATCGACCGATCTCGCCCGGTGGGATCGCGTGCTCAAGCGTTTACGCCGCGGCACGATGCCTCCCGAGAAAGCCAAGCGCAAGCCGAGCGATCCAACCCGAGCCGAGATCGTCGGCTGGATCGAAGCGTTCCGCGCCCGCGAGGTCGCGGTCAACGCGGGCGATCCCGGAGTCGTCCCCGATCGACGTCTCAGCAACGTGGAATATGATAACACGATCAATGATCTGACGGGGGTCGACGTCGCTCCGGCGCGCGAGTTTCCGGTCGATCCCGCGAACGAGGCGGGTTTCGACAACTCGGCGCAATCGCTCACGGTTTCTCCCGAGCTCGTCAAGAAATATCTCGCCGCCGCGCGAAGCGTCGCCGATCACCTGATCCTCAAACCGCGCGGGTTTTCGTTCGCTCGCTTCGCCGCGGTCGCCGACACCGATCGCGATAAATACTGCGTGCGTCGCGTGATCGAGTTTTATCAACGCCAAAAGCTCGATTACGCCGATTTCTTCTTCGCCGCCTGGACATATAAGCATAAGAATAGCCTAGGAGAACGCGATAAGACGCTTACGGAGATCGCCGTGGGGGCGGGCTTGAGCCCGCGTTACCTCGATCGGATCTGGAGCGTTCTTAACGACCCCGCTGGGGAGATCGGACCGATCGCGGCGATCCAGACGTTGTGGCGGGAGCTTCCCGCGCCGGATAAAGGATCGACCGAGGCGGCTCGCCGCGACTGCGAGCGGATGCGTGATTTCGTCGTCGAGCTGCGCCGGCTCGCGACCCCCGAGATCAAAAATCTGACCTCGCCGACGGTTCATCCCGGATCTCAAACGCTTGTCTTATGGAAGAATCGCGAATACGCCAAGAACCGGACAAGATACGCGGGAATCACGCCGGCGCTCAGACGCGACAAGCTGACGACCGCGACCGAGACGGCGCGGAATCTCGCGCTTCCCGCCGATCCCGCCGCGATCAAGCCTTATGAGACGTCTCTCGAACGCTTTTGCGCGACGTTCCCCGACGCCTTTTACGTATCCGAACGCGCGCGCGTTTATCTCGACGCCAAAAGTGAAAAGAACAATACGGGTCGATTATTAAGCGCCGGGTTTCACAGCATGACGGGCTTTTTTCGCGACGACGCCCCCTTATATGATCTGATTCTTGACGAAAAGGGTCGGAGCGAACTCGACATGTTGTGGCGCGAGTTCCACTTCATCACGCTCGATCCAATGCGCCAGTATGCGAGCTTTCTTTGGTTTGATCGGACCGATTCGCGATTCATGCGCGGCGAGGAGTTCGATTTCGCCCGCGCCGAGGATCGCGACGCGGCGTCTTCGGCAAAAATCAAAAGGCTGGCTGAAGTCTATTTGAACAAGGCGATCGCGAAGGGGGCGGGGTCGATCGCTCAAGACGCGATTCGCACGTATTTCACGACGATCGACGATCAAATACGAGCGGTCGAGCGCGATCGGCTCGACGCCGAGCCGAGCCATGTCGAGGCTCTTGAGGCGTTCGCCGAAAAGGCCTTCCGCCGCAAGCTTTCCGCGGACGATCGCGCCTCGGTCGCATCGTTTTATCGTGCGGCGCGAACGAACGACGCGCTCACCCACGAAGACGCCGTGCGCGATACGATCGTTTACATCTTGATGTCTCCTAAGTTTTTGTATCATCGTTTCGAGACCGCGGCGGGATCGGCGGATCGACCGAGCACGCCCGCGTCGGTTCTCAATCCGCCGACCGCGACGGGGCGATCGTCGGTTCGGCCGAAAGATTCGGTTCGGCCGCTCGACGACGAATCGCTGGCGAATCGGCTGAGCTATTTCCTTCACGCGAGCCCTCCCGATCCCGAGTTGAGAGCCCGAGCCGCCGCCGGGGATCTCCGCCGTCGCGACGTTCTGATCGCCGAAACGAGGCGAATGCTCGCCGACCGACGAACGCGCCGATTCGCGACCGAATTCCTCGGCAATCTCCTCGATTTTCGCCGATTTGAAGAGCACAACGCGGTCGATCGGGGGCGATTCCCCGCGTTCAACGATGAATTGCGCAAATCGATGTTTGAAGAACCGATTCGTTTTTTCGTCGATTTGACGCGGCGAAACGGGACGATCGACGAATTGATCGACGCCGATCATACGTTTGTCGACGCGGCGCTCGCCGGACATTACGGCGTGAACGTAACTCAATTCGATTCCGAAGGTTGGGCGCGGGTCGACCGGGTGAAGGATTTGGGTCGGGGCGGACTTATGCCGATGGCGGTTTTTCTGACGAAGAACGCTCCGGGTTTGCGGACGAGCCCGGTGAAGCGCGGCTACTGGGTGGTGCGCAGGTTGTTGGGCGAGGAGATCCCCCCTCCCCCTCCGACCGTCCCCGAGCTGCCGAGCGACGAGGCGAAACTCGGCGAACGGACGCTTCGCGAGGCGCTCGCATCGCACCGGGCCGATAAAAGCTGCTCGGGATGCCACGACCGATTCGATTCGATCGGGCTCGCGTTCGAGGGGTTCGGCCCGGTCGGTGAGCGACGCGAGAAAGACCTCGGCGGCAGAGCGATCGACGCGCACGCGTCCTTTCCCCAGGGGGGCGAGGGAACGGGAGTCGACGGGCTGAGAGAATACATTCACAAGTTTCGGCATGATGAGTTTGTCGACAATTTTTGTCGTAAACTGCTCGCCTACGCGCTCGGTCGGACGACGATCCCGACCGACGACGACGTCGTTCGCGCGATGCGCGACCGGCTCGAAGCCGACGGCGGTCGGATCGGCGGATTGTTTGAGACGATCGTAACGAGCCCGCAATTTTTGAACCGACGCGTCGACGTCGATTGAGCGAAGGAATTGAACATGAGCGAATCCGAGAACCGGAATCGGCGTGCGAACCGCGGCGGGAGCGACCGGCGAACGTTTCTTCGCGGCGTCGGCGTGACGATGGCGCTCCCCTGGCTCGAATCGATCGCGGTGTGGGGAGACGAGACCCCCGCCGCCGACGCGGCGACGGCTTATCCCAAACGATTCGCGGTGATGTTCATGGGATGCGGCGTCAACCCCGTGCACTGGACCGCGAAGGGGAACGGCGAATCGATCGAGCTCGGTCGCTGCCTGACTCCGCTCGAACCGATCAAATCGAAGATCAATTATATTGAAGGTTTGTTTAATAAGCACGCGACGGGGGTCGGCATTCACCCCGGCCAGACGGGGAACATTCTTTCGGGGGCGGCGCTTCAGAAGGGCGCCGAACTGAGGGGGGGCGTGAGCCTCGATCAACTGCTGGCGCAGCGCCTGGGAGAAGCGACCCCTCAACCGAGCATGGTATTGGGATGTGAACAACCGATTACAGGTTATCACGAGACGAACTTCTCGATGGCTTACAGCTCGCACATCTCGTGGTCGAACGCGACGTCTCCCGTGCCGATGGAGGTTTATCCCGCGCTCGCTTTCGACGCGCTTTTCGACAACCGAGGAAACAGGCGGAACAAAAGCGTGCTCGACCGCGTTCAGGAGGAGGCGTTGAGTTTAAGTAAAAAGGTGAGCGCGCGTGATCGCGCCAAGCTCGACGAATACCTGACGAGCGTGCGCGAGGTTGAGAAGCGCGTTTCCCCCGAGCGGAATCGCCTGGAATCCGCCGCCGACCGCGCCCAGTCGCGGGGAAAGCCGGCGATCGCGCTCAAACGCCCCGACGACGGCCTTCCCGAAGATATTCGCGAACATATGCATTTGATGTGCGATCTCGTCGCGCTCGCGTTCGAAACCGATAAGACGAGAATCGCCACGCTTTTGATGTGCCGCGACATCTCGGGGCTCTTTTATCCGTTCCTCGACGTCCGCGACGCTCACCATAGCGCATCGCACAACGATCGATCCGAGGCATATGAACGCGTGACGCGATATTATTGCGAACAGTTCGCGCGGCTGGCGACTCGGCTCGATTCGATCGCCGAGGGGAACGGAACGATCCTCGACAATTCGTGCCTGATCT
>JAKBCQ010000732.1 GCA_021807585.1 Planctomycetota bacterium
AGCGCTCGCGGGTGCGCACCACGGCGCCTCGCAGATCCCCCGCAAATGGCTCGAAAAACTCTATAATAGGCATGGAATCGAGGCCCGCGGCGAGGCGCTGGCGCGGCGATCGACCGCCGATCTCGAGATCCCCGATTATCTTGAAACCGAACGCGAGTTGACCGACCTCGAAAAAACGCATCGCGACCAACTGATGCGCCAGGTCCAAAGCCGCAACGGTCCCGATCTCGGCGCCAATAAACGCATTTAATCCGCGGCGATCGCTTCCCTTGCCGACCCGCTCATGCTACGATAAGAGTGAAAGCATGATCGATCCGCGTACCTCATGACCGCGGCGATTCCGCTCGACGTCTCAACGCCATGCTGGAGGCGACGACGCCATGAAGCGAATCCTCGGAGACCCCGTCGCGCGTAAGCTCGATCAAGCCGAAGGCTACCTGATGCTCGGCTTGCCCCTCCGCGCGCTCGAAATCATCCGGAGTCGCGCCGATTGGGCCACCATGCGTTTCGAAGCCCGCATGCTTGAAGGCGAGGCGCTCCGCGCCCTCGAACGCTACCGAGAGGCTCTCACACCACTCGAACAAGCCGCGGCGCTTCGTCCCCACGATACCCCCGTCGCGCTCGCGCTCGGTTGGTGCTACAAACGTACCAATCGCCTCGCGCAAGCCATCGACGCCCTCGAACGCGCTCGCCGAAGACGACCCGACGACCCCCTCCTCATCTACAACCTCGCGTGCTACTGGAGCCTCGCCGGAAACGCCGACCGCGCCCTCGAAATGCTCGCCCGCGCCGTCGAACTCGACCCCGCATTCAGCCGCATCGCACAAACCGAAGCCGATTTCGACCCCGTCCGCTCCCGACCCGAATTCGAACAAATTATCGAAATCAAAAAACCATTAACATCTTAAAATATCTTTGAATCCGGCGGACGCGAGAAACCCTCGATCACTTCTTCTCGGTTGTCGCAGGCTTCGAAGCAAGCCGCGGGACAAACTCCTTCCCCAAAAGCCCGCGCCAATGCTCACGCTGATCGGGCGCCAACGTCTCGAGTGCGACCACCGCCAACTTCCGCTCGTCCTCGAGCCTCGGCCCGTGCTCCTTTCGCGACCTCTCCCGCTCGACGACAGCCTTCGAGATCCGCTCACGCTGCTCCGCCGTCAACTTGAGCGTCTGAGCCACCAGCGGTCGCGATACAAGCGACGAAGGCCCCTCCCATTGCAAATCAATCTGAACCAGCCTCGTCTTCTGCTCGTCGGTCAGGTTCGCCTCGATCCAACGCACCTGCGCCGTGATCAACGCCCGACGTAACGATAAAACCTCGTCGTTCGGCTTGCCGGCCAATCTCGAAGCTTGTACATATAAATCTGTAATTGCATGCTCGGCCGCCTCGGTTTGGAGGGGAGTCATCGCGAGCTCGCCGCGAACGTCGGGCCGGCTCAACAACAACAACGGCGCCGTCCGAATCCCCAATCGTTCGTCGGGTAGCGGAGCGATTCGCGCCTCGTCCTTCCGCTCGCGTTCGCCGGCGGCAGCCGATCCGCTCCGCGGCTTCGATTGGTCTTGATGATCCTCGCCTTCACGACCCTTCGAATCATCGCGAGCGGGCTTCGACGCCGACGCGTCGTTTGAGGGGGAAGGCGCCGAGGCGTCGGGCGCGGTCGCGGGCGCCGAAGAATCAGGTGGTATCGGCGCAGGCAAATCTTGCTCTGGAGGCGCCGCTGCGAATGCGATCGGTACGATCAAAAATGAGGCGAGAGCGATACGTGTAACGGGCGCCAATGAAACCGCGATCCGCGTGTTCAAAGCGTCCGCAACCTTCCGAACCATCCAGTACCGACTCCATGATACGCGCATCGTTCCTCCTTGAACCGATTCGCCGAATTGACCGTCCAGGCAAGAACGCTCCCCATACGATCGACCGCGTGTTGTACGTCGATCGATCGAATCCGACAAGCCGAAACGCGATCGAGCGAGACGCACAAGCGTTCGACACCGTCGCGCGATGAATTCGATCGCTTCGTGCACAATCGCGCGACACGCCGAATCGCCCCGCGCCTCGCGTTCGCCGTTGAGATTCGTAAGTTCGTAACGAAACCGTCGCCTCCCCGCCCAAAACCACGATATCTTTCAGGGAATCGACGATCGGGAACGGTTTTGGTATCGCGATTGCGATTGGTTTTTTGACGGAACTCGAATCGTCATCCATGCTTCCTTCGTGTTCGATCGAACCGATTCGACCGCCGCGTCGGGTCAAAAAAAATCGTGAACTTTTCGCCGAATATGACCTCACACAAATTGACGCGTTATGCTAGGATTCGCGATTTTCATGTCCCTTCAGAAATCAACCAAGCATGATTCGGGGCGCGGCGCCCCGGACCGCTAGGCGCCACGACTTAAGGAAAGGTCAGGCCTTTGTCGACCTCGATCGCCGATTCATCAGCGCTCTCTCGTATCAAAACGTTCGCAACCGAGGTCGACACCCCCGCTTTCGTCGTCGACGAACGCGCCGTCGCCGCGAAACTTGACCTGGCCGATCGACTCCGCCGCGCCTGCGGCTGCTCGGTCCTTTACACGCTCAAACCCCTCGCCTTCGAGTTCCTCCTCGAAATCATGAAGCCCAGGCTCGAAGGCTTCGCCGCGAGTTCGCTCTTCGAGGCCAAATCGGCGCGCGGCGTCGTCGGCGATTCGGGGTCGGTCCACATCACCACCCCCGGCTTTCGGGCCGACGAAATAGCCGAGATCGATCAATTATGTGATTATATCGCTTTTAATTCACTTTCTCAGCTCGAGCGGTTCGGCGGTTCGCTCTCGTCGCGATCGAAGACGGGTTTGCGGATCAACCCGCAACTCGCGTTGATCGCTGACGACCGTTACAACCCATGCCGCAAGCACTCGAAGCTCGGCGCTCCGCTCGACGAACTTGAGCGCGAACTCAAAACCAACCCCGGCCT
>JAKBCQ010000733.1 GCA_021807585.1 Planctomycetota bacterium
CACAATCGTAAACGCGCCGATCGGCCGAACCGACGCGCGCCGACGCGCTTGCTTTCGACCCCCGGCCGGCTCAAGATTGACCGCGATCTTTGGCCGCGCCGACGTCGCGTCACGACCGGCTCCGCGGGAAGCAAAACAACAATTTCGGCCGCCGTCGCGCGGCGGTCGACCGCCGAATTGTTTCGAGAGGTTTCACGATGAAAGCCGCAATCATGGTCGGCGATTACATCATCAACCGGCTTGCTCGTGAAGGAATCACCGAGTGCTTTGGCGTGCCGGGTGATTATGTGTTTCGGCTTTGCGACGCCGTCGTTCGAAGCGGCGCGGTCAAGTGGATTGGTTGCTCGAACGAGTTGAACGCCGCATACGCCGCCGACGGTTATGCACGCGTTCGCGGGTGTGCGATGCTGATGACCACCTACGCGGTAGGCGAGTTGTCGGCTTTGAACGGGGTCATGGGCGCCAAAGCCGAGCGTTCGTGCATATTCCACCTGGTCGGCATGCAAACGATGCGACATCAGCGGGTCCACAAGATCACGCACCACACGCTTGGGGACGGTGTTTTCCAAAACTTCGCGAATATTTCCGAACAGGCGGCATGCGTTTCGGCGGTGATCACGCCCGACAATTGCATCCCCGAGATGGAGCGTTTGATCGCAACCGCACGCGCCGAGAGCCGACCGGCGTACATCTTGGTCGCATCCGATTATGCCGATACCCCGGTGACTCCTTGCGACGCGCAGCCCTACCCGAAGCCCGCGAGCGGCCCCGATCTTGCCGGCGCAATCACCGCGATCACCAGGCGGATCGACGCGGCGAAATCTGTCGCCATATTGCCCGCCTACACGGTCTCTCGGTTCAAGCTGCAAACGAGCCTGCTGGCGTTGATCGAAAAGCTCGGATGTCCCTTCGCCACGATGGCTATGGACAAAGGTGTGCTTCCTGAATCGCACCCCCAGTTTGCCGGAATGTATTCCGGCGTCTTGTCTTCCCCAGCGGTGCTGAAAGCGGTCGAGGAAGCCGACCTGGTGATCGATGCCGGCGGAGTTTCGTTTCATGATAACAATACCATTGCATATTCTAGCCGGATCTCACCCGATCGGTTCTTGACCATCGGCGTCGATTACGTCCGAATCGGAGAGCGGGTTTACAACCCGGTGCGAATGCGCGATGTATTCGACGGCGTGAGCAATGCGCTCCGCAAGAACTTCGGATATTCGGCCCCGCCGAAGACCGTCCATTCAAAACCGATCGGCGGCGCGGGTGATCCGATCACCGTCGACGCGATGTATGAGCGATATCGAGACTTTCTCAAACCAAACGATCAAATCGTCATCGAAACCGGAAGCTCCGCCGCCGGGATCGTACCGCTCGCATTGCCTGACGGAGCGTGCGTACACGGCCAGAGCCTTTGGGGTTCGATCGGCTGGGCGACGGGCGCAACCCTGGGCGTTGCGTTGGCTGACCGCTCACGGCGAACCGTGCTCTTCACAGGCGAGGGCTCGCATCAGATGTCCGCCGGCGAACTTGGCGCGATGGGCCGCTATGGACTCAGACCGGTGATTATTGTCCTCAACAACAATGGATACATGATCGAGCGCGCGCTCGAAAAAAACCCGGATTGGGAATACAACGATCTGGCGCCCTGGGAATACCACACCCTTCCGGCGGCTCTTGGTTGCAAGGGATGGTTTACCGCGAAAGTCACGACGCTCGGCGAACTTGACGCCGCACTCGCCGAAGCCTCCTCCGGTCGATCGGCTTGTTACATCGAAGTTGTCGGAGGTCGAACCGATTACCCAAAGGGTCTCGCGCTCGCGAACCGACATCTTGACGAGTTGTACGGTAACGGCTGATTTGAGCGTTCGCCGCATCGTCGATCCAAATGCGATTTTTTTTGTCAACGTCGGTCGCTCGCAGGCGATCGCGGCGAAAGAATCCAAATTACATCATGTATAAGTAATATAAATACAATTGAATCGGCGACGTTAGTAAAAGTTCAATAACCGTCTCGTCGCGCCGAATCTCAAAACTTAGAGGCGGGAGGACCGCCGGAACGCCGTACGCGGACCCGATGCGAGCGGCCGCCGGTCCGTCGGCGGCTTGTTCAGCCGAACGCGGCGAAGTCGCTATCCGTACCGGCCCGAAGCGCGAGCGAGTGCGTACTTCTTATACGATGAAGAGAATCAATGAATGATCAGAATATGCACTCGCTTGCGCTTCGGGCCGGCATTTTTGATCAACGCCGCGCTCAAACGATGCGCGCACGGCGCGGAGAAGTTACACAGCAAGAATCGACTCGGTCCTCGATTCGACTCGCGACCCCTTTTCTCCCTGTTATTCTTTCTTCTCCCGCTTCGCGTTCAGATCAAATTCCCGCTTTTCGCCCCCGAAGTCCGCCGCGCCTTTCCCCTTGAGCGTGTCTCCGTCAATCTTCAGCGAGTACTCGACGGTGAACTCGTTATCCATAAACTTCCGCAAGGCGGAAAACGTGAGGGTTTCGTCCTTCAACTTCAGGTCCTTGACGCTTGTCTCCTTCTGGTCCTGCCAGCTCATCGTCCCCTCGAGTTTGTCGCCGTCCTTCTTGATCGTCAGGGTGGACATCCGCGTCTGCCCGCCGATCTCATATTCGCACTTCCATGTCCCGACGGGATCAACCTTGTCCGCCGCGACCACGAGGCCGCCGATTCCGAGTACCAACGCCATTGAAAAGATCGCCTTCATCATCGCCTCCGAGATATGGTGAAAGGAAAGCGGTCTATCGCAGACCGCCATCAGCCGTTGACAGCGTTTCTAGGGATGCCACGACCGATGCGCAGGCTACATTAATCTCGCCGCGGTCCACGATCAAGAAACCACCGTGGACGAACCACGAGTTCATTCGAACTCGCTCGGTTCCAGGGAGTCGAGACGTGTTTTGGTTACACCTTTCGATCGTTCACGGATTGTCG
>JAKBCQ010000734.1 GCA_021807585.1 Planctomycetota bacterium
ATCCTCGATCGCGATCGATCATCCCGCGAAGGAAGCCGAAGCCGAAGCCGAAGCCGAAGTCGACGTCGATCCGATCGCATCATCCTCGGCGGATTTCGCCGCATCCGTGATCATCAAACCCGCCGCCACCGACCTCGCGGCAGAAGGTAAAAATTCGCAGCTAGATAATGAATCAGCATGTAATAATCAAAGAATGACAGAATCGATCGTTTCGTGTTCCGCGACGCCGCTCGGCGCTTTCAACGTACCCGGCTCGCATGGCGCGGGCTTGATCGAGTCGTCGCGGCCGAGGTCGGATCGGTCGGATCGGTCGGATCGGTCGGATCGGAAGTCGGCTGGGCGGTCGTCATCGCGTGTTTCCAGAGCGGCCGAACCGGCGAATCGACGCGAGAAGAAGCGTGATCGTCGTTCCAAGGGGGCGTCGCGATCGACGATCAAGCCGAGCGTGAGCGATTGGTTCGCGTTGCGGCGGGTTGATTCGTTTCGCGATGAATTATTCCGCGGCGCTCCGTCCGGCGCCCGTCCGGGGTCGTTTTTGGCGGCGAACTCATCGATTTTCGCGGAACCTTTCGATCGGCTCGACGGCGCGTTCCACGGGTTTGTTGCGGTCAGCGCTTCGTGAGGTGCGATTCCGATCGAAAAAATTCGGCTTGAGGATTCCATCGAATTCACGATCGACTTTTCGTATAATACGGGGTCGGAACCGAACGACTTGTCGCCTCCTCTATTCTAGTCTTGAGATAACGTCGAACTCGTCCGGGGGTTACAACATGAAAAGTCGACTGGAAGCAAGGATCGGCGCCCTTCGAGCGAGCGTGCGGCGTTTGTTGGCGATCTACGGTGCGGGTTGGGTGATCTCTGGAGTGATCGCCGCGGTGCTGATCGCCGCGTGGGGAGACTGGCTCGTTCATTTCGCCTCCGAGATTCGGCTGATCTTGTTGCTTGCGGTCGTCGCGATCGGCGTCCGTCTCACATATCGCTATGTTGTGGTTCCGTTTGTGGTGAAGTTTGACGATCTCGATATCGCGTTGCGGATTGAGCGTCGCTGGCCCGGTTTGAACGATCGCCTCGCAAGCACGATTCAATTCCTCAAAGCCGACGAGAACGCTCCTGGGCTTGGTTCGCGCGCCATGCGTGATGCGACCGTGGCGCAGACGCTTCAAGAAACCGAGGCGATCGATTTCCGCGAGGCGATCGATCCCAGGCCGGCGCGGCGAGCGCTGGGATCGGCGGCAGGGGTCGTCGCTTTGGCGCTGGGAGTGATGCTGATCGCTCCGATCTCAAGTTCGATCGCGCTCACGCGGCTGCTGTTGCCGTTTTCGGCGGTGGAATGGCCTCGTCTCACGCATTTGAAGATCGTCGAGGCGCCCGCGAAGGTCGCTCGCGGCGACGCGTTCAACTTGATCGTCGGGGTTGCTCCGGGAGATTCGATCCCGTCGTCGGCGAAAGCGACCTACCGCTACACGGGAGGAGTGATCGCGTCGGAAAGTCTCCGTCCCGTCGAGGGGGGAACGTTTCGCGGTCGGGTCGATTCGGTCGGTCGCGCGTTTGAATTTCGCGTCGCCGCGGGAGACGACGTAACCCCTTGGCGCAAGGTTGAGGTTGTTCCGCCTCCCGAACTCGTCGACGCGGTCGTTCGGCTCGATTTCCCGGCTTACACGGGTCTCGCTGCGCAAAGCCTGCCGCTGAGCGTGAGCCAGATTCGCGCGGTGCTCGGCTCCTCGGTGACGATCGAGGCGCGAGCCAATAAACCGTTGGCGGGCGCCGCGATGGAACGGTCGAACACCGAAAAAGGCGCCGCCCCGACGATCGCGATCGATTCGTCCAAACAGCGATTCAAAGTAACTTTTCCGGTCGTCGCTTCAACTTCGTTCTGGTTCTCGCTCCGCGATACCGAGGGGTTCTCGAATCGCGACGCCACCCGGTACGACCTGCGCGCCATCAAAGACGAGCCCCCGCGCGTCCTCATCGACGAACCCCAGGGGGATCGCGACGTCCCCTCGGTCGCGACCGTCCCCGTCCGTATCACCGCCGACGACGATTTCGGCCTCAGCGTGATGCGGATCATTTATCGCGTCGCCGCGGGAGGGTCCGAGCCGGGCAAAGACGTCGTCGTACCCCTCTGGGAAGCCGATCCGATCGCCGGAACCAAAGATCGAACAAAACATCATACGCTCACTTATAATTGGGATCTGGGATCGCTCAAGCTCGCGCCGGGATCGATCGTGACGTTCCACGCCGACGCCAAAGATCTTGATACGGTCGACGGGCCGAACCTCGGCCGCAGCCGCGATTTGAGGCTCCGCATCATCACCCCCGAGGAACTTGCGAATCACCTTGAGGAACAACGCCGAGCGATCCGCGAAGAGATCGAACGCATCCGCGCCATCCAAACCCAAGCGCGTTCCCCCGTGCAGGAGACGAAACGCAAGCTCGATCAGAAGGCCGCGGTCGATCGCGCCGCGGTCGACAATTTAAAAAACGCGGGGATGTACCAACAACAAGTATCCACACGCGTAAACAATAAGTCGGACGGTCTCGAACGCCGCGTCGAGCGGTTCCTCCAAAATCTTAAGGATTTCAAGGTCGACAACCCCGACGTGCGGGCGCAGATGGAGGAGTTGAAGGCGGGGGTCGATCGGATCCGCGACGAACACCTCGATCCCGCCGAACAGGGAATCACCCGCGCCGCCAAGGCGCTCGACGATCCCGCCGCGAACTCCGAGAAACCGAACGCCAAACCCGATTCATCCAAGAATCAACAAGCCAAAGCGCAAGCCTCTAAGAACGAACGATCCGGGAAAGCCGCGCAATCGGATCAAGCGAAGGCGAAATCCCCCGGGAACGACCGTTCCAAATCATCCGATTCTAAAAATCAACAAGCCAAAGCGCAAGCCTCCAAAAACGATCGAACCCCGGGTGAATCATCGAAAGGCGATCAATC
>JAKBCQ010000735.1 GCA_021807585.1 Planctomycetota bacterium
TGAGATCGCGGGGTCGGTTCTGAAAGCTCAATGAACGCAGAAGTCGATCAGGCGATCACCGATTTGCGGCTACGACGGACGAGACGAACCGCTCCCAGCGATCCGATGCCCAGCAGGGCGAGAGAAGCGGGCTCGGGAACCGTTCCGGTCAAGCTCGCGACGAATCCCTCGGTTCCAGAATGCGTATTGAGCGTATCGAATGTCAATGTGTTCGTGCCCGATTGGAACCCCGAGGTGATCGAGAGCGGATAAAGCGACGTGTAACCTTGATCGGGAGTGGGAGTGGGAGTGATCGCGTTGCTGATCAGATTTCCGTTCAGATAAACCGCGGTGATTTGATCGTCGGAGCTCACTTTGCCCACGATCATCGCCGCGCTAGGATCCTGACCCGCGGTAAGAGTGAACGTCGTTGTGTAATTGAACGTTCCATTTGCGACAGGGTGTTCGGCCTGACCCGCACTCGTTCCGAACGCGGTGATCCATTGAGATCCCGCTGGAGGAGTGGCCCAAAAGTTGCCGTTCAGGCTCACCGGCGCCACGACGATGCCTTGCACCGTAGTGTTGCCGGACCCGGTGTTATAGGTCACCGACCAGTTGGGATCGGCTGAGCCGAGCGCGAGACCGGCGCCCGTGCTGTTGAGAGATGTAATCGGCTCGGCGCGACCTACCGTCGCAAATGCGACGGGCGCCAAACCGATGGCGAGCAAAAGAGCAAACCTAGAAACTTTCATGTGTGGAACTCCCAGGGTGTTCGATGTTCCGAAACAATCCAACAGATCCGAAACGCCCGAGGTTCTGTATTAAACCCAGCCACCGAGTCGATACGGTTCTGTTGATATCCGGGGGTGAATCACGAGGATAACAACGAACAGCATGACCTCCACGCAACCATCGCTGACGTTTCAGGACGTTAGTATCGTAATCAAGCTCAACCGCCAAACTCAATCATTTTTTGGGAAAATTCACAAAATTCCACCCGACGTTGATCCGCTACGCCGCCTTTTAACCCGGCCAGATTACCCACCAACCTCGGCTCAATAAGCCAAACAATCGCCATATATCGCACGATGTGATCGAGTGATGCACAGATCAAACGATACCTGGGTGATGCGAGCGCGCACCCGTAGGTACGTCTAATCGATCATAAAGCAAGGCGGATGTCGCCATCTATCCGAAGATCCACCGATCGATCGACCCTCCATTAATGAACGACGCGATCACCTCGAGATCCCGCGATCTTCCCCTCACCCGGCTATAAAAAGCATCATAGTTCACAGTCTCTCGTTGTCCTGGGCTTTGGCTTCAAAGTTGTTTTTTTTCAACATGGCTCGTCGAGCACGTCCCGACTGGACACGATGACACGCGCTTTCTCGAAAGATTCACAACGCTTCCCGATGCTTTTCCCGTTTTCATTGCCAATTCAGCTTCCCGCAACCCAGATCGGATCAGCCGGCCAAATTCAATCGGCTGATCCCACCCGTCATTTCCGCCATACCGTTGCGATTCGTTTCTCGGCAGTCTATTGTCAGTTGTGCCGGTTGGGTCGACGTCTCCGGGCTTCGCTCAACCCGCCAAATTACCGAACCCACCGAACTTCATCCCTCTGATCGCCTCGCTGATCCGCGAGCCGGTCGTGCGGCGAGGGATCGCGGCTTGTACGTCTCGGCCCCTGGTCGCTACACCTTGAAGTCCCGGTCCCGGTTCTGCGATCTTGTCGCCACGGCGGACGCCTCGGCATCGGTCGCAACCGCTCCCGGACCTCGCGGCGCGGCTTACCTGGGTTCGGATGATTCGACTCCACACCTTGATCGCTCGGGAGATCCACATGAACATCGCTTTTTATGTACGATCGAGAAGTATCGCCGCGATCATGGGCGCGATCGTCTTTTCGACCGGAATCGCCCACGCTCGCCAGGCCGGGAAGGTTGAGGGAACCCTCGAAGGACACTCCGACCCCGTCTACTCGGTCGCCTGGACCCCCGACGGCAAGGCGATCGTCACCGGCGCCTTCGACAGCACCGTCAAGCTCTGGGATTCGACTTCGCGCAAAGAAATCAAAACATTCTCGGGTCATACGGGATTGGTCCTCTCGGTCGCGGTCGCGCCCGACGGCAAACGCATCCTTTCGGGAAGCCTCGATAAAACCGCCAAAATCTGGACCGTTCCCGCCGCTTCCAACGCTCGCGATCTCGCGGGCGCCCCGGCGGGGGTCGTCGCCCTCGCCGTCGGTCCCGACGGTAAACTGCTCGCCGCGGCGTCGACGCGAATCGTCAAACTCATTGACGTCGCCGCCGGTTCGGCGCTTCGCGATCTCGTGGGAGCGCAGGCCGATCTCGCCTCCGTGGCCTGGCGCGGCGACGGCGCACAGATCGCCGCCGGAGACAAAGCCAAAACCGTCTCGTTCTGGACCGTCAACGAGGGGCGCCCTCAAGGCTCGATTGAAACCCCAGCCGATTCGGTCCTCGCGCTCGCCTACCTCCCCGATAACCAACGCATCGTCTCGGCGGGGTCCGACGGCCTCGCCAGGCTCTGGAAACTCCCCGTCGCCGATCCCAGGGCGATCGACGCGAAAGGAGAAATCCGCGCGTTCGCGGCCTCCCAGGACGGCGCCAAGCTCGCCACCGCCGGAGGCGATAAGACGATCCGCATCTGGAACACCGCCGACGGCGCGCTCGTCCGCGAAATCCGCGGCCATACCGCTCCGGTCGTCGCCCTTTCCTGGAAAGCCGACGCCTCCCAAATCGCATCGGCTTCTACAGACATGTCCATTCGCATTTGGAACGCCGCCGACGGCGCCGAGATCAAACGGATCGACCGCGCCGCCGCGCCGATCGTCGCGATCGCGCTCCGGCCCGACGCCGCTCAACTCGCGGTCGCCGCTGAAGATAATCAAATTCACATCTATAATATTAGTGACGCAAAAGCGATTAAGTCGCTTTC
>JAKBCQ010000736.1 GCA_021807585.1 Planctomycetota bacterium
AAAAATGATCAAGGTCGAAGGTTCGGGAATTTGAACGGGTGTGAGAACGAGGAGATTATATCCCTGAGGACCCGGTGCTCCCGTATAACCCAATTGACCGGAATGATCCACTCCATACGCGAGAATGCTGCCGGATTGGCTGATGTCGATCGGCTCGGTGACGGAAACCATCGATGCGAAATTCTTGGGGAGTAAATCATTGAGCAAATAGGTCGATCCATTCTCGTAGATAAAACCCTGATAACCTTGAAGAGCACGAGGAAATCCTGGGGGAAGCATTCCACCAACTCCAACCATCCCCACGACGGTACCATTGTTGTTGATCGCGGTTGAGTAGGAACTGTTCATTTCGGTTAGGTTGGGAAACGGAATGAATTGCGTCGTCACATTCGGGAATTGACTGAGGTTGGATTGGTTGAAATAAGAAATGAACGCGCGATCGCCGTTTCCGATCGGAACCGGAAACTGTTGGGTAAACGGCCCGAGGGCGTAATTCCCCATCACTTCTTGATGAGAATTTGATTCGAGAACGTTGTAGTTATTTGCTTGAGATGGTAGCGGGGGTAGAGGATACTGAGGATTAAGAAAATTTTGAAGGTTCTGATTGTTTAACAAATTGAAAAACGTCTGTGAATTATACAAGTCGATCGGTCCCAAATCCTGAACCTGGTACATCGCGGCGGCCTGTACCGATCCGACGATCGATCCCAACATCAGAAGGATCAGGACCGCGGACATCGTGAACCCGATCGTGGTGTTGCGTCGCTCGCTCATCCTTGCGCTCCTTTTGTGAGATTGATCTCGAATCCTGAGGGAATCTCGTGAAAGAGTCAATTCGTCGAGTCGGGAATCAACCTCAGCTTATCGACTCAATCGAGCCGATAATGATGGGATTGTCCAATTCCTAGAGTCTTCATCTGTATCGGCTACGCGCCTTGCGCGCATTTATGAGATAGGCGTTGATCAGCAATGCCGGCCCGAAGCGCAAGCGAGTGCGTATCCTGATCATTCAATGATTGTCTTCATCGTATAAGAAGTACGCACTCGCTCGCGCTTCGGGCTGGTAAAGATTGCGGCTTCGCCGCGTTAGGGTTCAGATTCACGCGGATGCTCGCTCAATCCAATCAATCCGTCAATCCCAACCGGCTTCGTTCGGGTTTGGCGCTTTTGGGAATCAAAACCGAAGCAAATGAAAACGTCTCGATGGTTCTTGTTAGTCGATCTCAGCCGAAATCGTCGACCGCGGGGGTGATCACGAGTTCGGGAACGGTGGCGCGGGGAGGGAGCTCGACGAGAAAACCGACCGCCGCGGCGACGTCCTCGGGTTGAAGGATCTGACTCCGTCGCTCGGCGCCGACCGCGACGGGTCGATTCTCCAGAATCGGCGTCTCGACCTCGCCGGGATAAATCACCGACGAACGAATCCCGTTCACCCGTTCCTCGCGACCAATGCAGATGCCCAACGCCGATTGGCCGAACTTTGAAGCGGAATACGCGGTTCCTCCCAACACGCTCGCCCGAATTCCCGAAACCGAACAGATCTGAATGATCTGGCCGCTCTTCCGCTCTCGCATCGAAGGCAAAACATGATAGACGACGTTGAATGCTCCGGTGAGATTTGTCGCGATTTGCAGATCCCAATCGTCGGGAGTCAGCGTGGCGAGGCTCCGATTCTTGACGTTCACTCCGGCGTTGCAAACGAGAACGTCGATCGAGCCGAACTCGCCGAGAACGCGCGAAACGGCTTTGTGAACCGAAGCGCGATCGGCGACGTCGCACGATGCGAACAACGGCGGCTCGCTCGCCTTCGCCGCAAGACCCGCCGCGGCCTTCTCGAGCTTGGCGCGGTCGCGCCCCAAAAGCGCGACGCGATATCCCAGCCCCGACAATTTGGCGGCGATGGCCAACCCGATGCCGCTTCCCCCGCCAGAAATCAACGCATGCTTACCCAACGGTCCCGCTCCCGGCGCGGCGCGCCTTGTCGATCGACGATTATGAAATCCACGGATACACGCAACGCGATCATTCTAATCAAAGCGACGGCGCGACGAAACTCCCCGACGCGGAGCGATCCAACTTTCGGCGCCTTTAAATTCCAAAGATAAGCATCACTAAGGTCAGCAAACTTAGGCATGCTTAACATGCGTGTCGTGTTGATAAAACCGAGTGACGGCGCGATCGTGCGCGGTCCGGAGCAGAGCCGCGCGGCGATCGATCGCGACGGTGTGGAGATCGGAACGAATCAGGCGGATGGTTCCCGCGGGGTGCGCGACGCCGAATTGGCCGCCGTTCATGTTCGTGAACGGGCTCGACGACCCGCTCTCTCCGTTGATCGCCTTCCAAACGTCGATCGTCGCGAACCGACCGATACCGTCGAAGAGCGAGACGAGTTCGCCCCAGGGGTTGTTCGCGCCGGTCGGCCCGAATTTGCCGAGGTCGATCCCCTGTTTGACGATCGTCACTTTGCGGCCGGTCGAAGCGGACGACGAATTCGTTGGAATCGAAACGACCGCTGCGGAGGGGCTCGTTTGTGTGGGCTTGATTGTCTGAGCCGGGGGAGCGGCGACGACGGCCGAAGGCGCGGGGGTCGATTGTGTCGAGGGGGCGTTCGAGCCGGGCGGATTCGAGCTTATGGAAGTTTGCGCCGGCGCGGCGGCGGTCGATTGCGATTGTGATTGAGCCGGCGTGGAATTCGGTTGGGGAGTTGCGCTTACGATCGTTTGGGGTTGAGATGCGATCACGTTAGTTTGTGATTGAGGTGTGGAGGCGACCGAAGGCTGTTGATTGGAGATGATTTGCGCCTCGGGAGCGGCGGGAGTTTGAGCGGTCGCCGTGGCGGGCGGCTGGGGGATCAGGCTTGCGGCTTTGGGGATATCGAGCCTGCCGAAGGTGGCGCCGGTCGCGGGGTCGTAAACGGGGTCCGACCCTTGT
>JAKBCQ010000737.1 GCA_021807585.1 Planctomycetota bacterium
GCTACGGAATCCATGTGGCGCAGCTCGCCGGCGTCCCCGCTCCGCTCCTCGATCGAGCCCGCTCGATCCTCGCGTTTCTCGAAAAACAACATCTCGCCGATTCCGGAAAAAAAACCGACGATCCGACTGATGTATCATCTAATGATAATATCTTGACGAACGTTTCGGCTCGAGCAATCGATGTGGCCGGCGATCAAAAAGCTCCGGCGGCGCGGTCGGACGCTCCGCCGCGCATCCCCAAGGTGAAGACGGGCAAGGCGTTACACAACAGCCTGTTCGCCGCGCTCCCCGATCCGCTCTTGATCGAGCTGCGCGAGATCGACCCGAATCGAATCGGAGGCGACGAGGCGATCGAATTGATCAAACGGCTGCGCGAGTCGGCTGGATAAATCGAGGACAAGCCGGTCTTCGCTCAAACCTCACGTCGTTCGACCGACGGAGTCGATTGCATCGCGCTCGGGATTCCTCAATTATCAAAACGCATCAACACGCGAACGTAGATAATCGGCGATCAAATCGGAGATTTTTGGGGAGACTTCTTTGAGAAATCGGTCCAATTCCTCATCGCCGAGATTGTCGATGAAGATTCGTTTGCCCATGTCGAAACGCAGAGAGACGGTCTGTTCCACGCCGTCGAGGCTATAAAAAACCGATGGGAAAGAATAAGAATCGGTTCTATCAAGACACAAGCAAGAGAATTGAACTCTATTACCGCGAATATTGACGCCGGTTAAATCGATATAAACCACATTATGTTGGGTTTCTCGATTTGGTAAACCGATAGGTACTTCTTTCGATCGTAAAGACGGAGATACCGATGGGGGCGACACCGTTGCATTCGATTCCAGAGGGAGCCCCTGATCGACGATTAGTGTCTCAGCTCTGATTGATTCGCCGACATGCGATTTTGACATAATCTCCTCGCCTAGCTTTAATTCCCGATCCTGACTATACCGTATAGAAACCAATAATACAACGAGCAGGAATCTCGCCGAAAATCAATATTTCGGAATCCCTCAACGCGTAGACCATCGTTTTGAGCTCAGCGGAGAAATGCGTTTCAACTCCTTGATTTCCAGGCGGTTTGGGAAATAAATCCTCTTCATTCAGTCTGGTCACACCCGGTTGAATCAATTCCAGCAAGCACTTGCGAGAACCAGAATGTTGATAATCGTGAGGGGCTTTCAAGCCCTCGGCGATTCTTTTCACAGGATCGATAAGCCGAAGCCCTGGTTCTTGATCCGAATCAATCACATAAATTAAACCCTCCAATTCCAAGATCACACCATTCACAAGCTGTTTATTTTTGGCGTAACTCAATGCAACGCCATAGGATGTGGTCACGGAGCGAAATGGACTTTGAGCGCTCCCGCCATTACTAATATGATTGATAATTTCGAGATTTTCATCCAGTTTATCCGGTTTCGGAGCCCAAAAGCCGTGTCTACTATCATATTTATCAAACCAATGCGTACCATACGCTACTCCTTTATAAAAAAGCGGCATAGATAAGCGATCTCGCGATTATGATAAACGAACGACACTTCGCTCGTCGAACATGGGATCATCCCGACCCGCGAATTGTACATGCTCGCATCGTCCAAGATCAAGAATCATGCCGTTCCAAAAATACCTCGCCGAATCGCCGCGACAATCGCTCGAATTTATTTGTTTTCAATTTATGTAGCTAAATAATTTACATACCGGATAATTACCTCAATATCATTTGGGATCGCCTCGATTCAATCGAATCACCTCTCCGGCTCGATCCAAAGCAGAATCCCTTCGGTCGGATCGGAAGTCGATCGCGAAACCCCCGTCGAGGTCGGTTTCATGAATCGTTCTCGGAACAATACGACGGGTCGATCGGCGCGGAGTTGTTCCGAGCGATCGAATTGGTTCTCGCTTGACGAGCCCCACTCGGGATGATACCAATCCTTCGGCTCTTCGACGACCAAAATCGTCTTGCCGTCGCACGCGAGCGTTATCCGATGTCTTTTCGCGTCGCTCGCCCTTTCGAGCGAAACGTGATGTCGTCCCGAATCGATCGAAACGCTCTTCGATTCGGCGGTAAGGCCGCGATCGACGATCGCCCGAGTCGCGAGCCGTAATCGATAACGCCCCTTCGGTAAATAAACGTCCCAATCGTGTAAGTTACTTCCTTGTTGTGCATGTTTCAAGACCGCGATCTTGGCGGGGTCGGCGATATCAAGCTCGGGAGCCAGCTCCGAGAATTGCGCGATCCGAATTTTGAGCGCGTCGATCCGGCGACGATTGACGTGGACCGAAAACCAGACCGCGATCGCCGCGATCAATAAGATCAACGTCGAAAGACCGAAAAACCTCCGTTTTCGCTTCGGTTCGGTCGGAACGCCGGCATTTACATCCGTGCTTGCAGACATGTTAATACTTTCTTGAATATCCAATCTTTATAGAGCGACATTTTAAGGTTTCGTCGCCGCGGGGATCGTGAGTTCGTAGAGCACGGGAAGTTTTTTTCGAAGTCGCTCGTATAACTTCTTGTCGGCTTCGCGCGAGGCTTCTTTGGAAAGCGTCATCCGCAAAACAACGAAAGGTCGAGCGGGATCGACGACCGCGGTCGCCAAAGCGCCCCCCTGCTCGATCTTGAGCGTCTTCTCATGATCGCGCATCAACCCCGACACCGATTCGTCGAGCGAGTAGGTATAACTCGCATGTCCCGTAAAATTTATAAAGACGAGTTTATTTCCTTGAAGATCATTGCGAAATCGGAGCCGCACGATCGATTCCCCCTGCGGAAATCCAAACGACGCCTGCTGTCCCGCATCGCTCCGGAGAATCAACTGACAATTCGCGGGGGTGTAAACGTGCCAGGCGAAATACATCGGTTCGCCGGTATCGAGCGCCAACCAGTGCATCTTCGACCGATCGACGACGACGAGATCCCCCGC
>JAKBCQ010000738.1 GCA_021807585.1 Planctomycetota bacterium
AATTTTATGTAAGTTGATAAGGCGATACGTCACGGTCCGAAGGCGAGCCAGAAGCCGTACGCGACGGGACCCGCGAAGAGGATTGAGTCGAGAAGGTCGAGAACTCCGCCAAAGCCGGGGAGGGCGTCGGAGGCGTCTTTGCGGGCGCAATCGCGTTTGATCATCGATTCCATCAGGTCGCCGAGCTGAGCCGTCGCGCCGACGACGATTCCGTAACCGATCGCGAAATCCCAGTGAAAAACCTTGGCGCCGAGGATGAAGCGCGCGACGGCGAAGACGATCGACGAAGCCAGGACCCCAGCGATCATTCCGCCGATCGCCCCCTCGACCGTTTTATTCGGGCTCAAACGCGGCCAGAGTTTCGTTTTGCCGAGGATTCGGCCGATCGTGTAAGCCCCCGTGTCGGCGCCTTTTGAGGTCGCGATGAGCGCCGCCAGCGGAATCATTCCGTGGTACGGTTGATAAAGCCATCGCATCTGGATCGTAAAGCTTCCTAAAAGGCCGACATACGCCGCGGCGAGGACGGTCCCGGCGATCGTCGCCATCGTTCCTCCCCCCGGCCTGCTGAATTGAACGCTTTGGACGATGAACGAAAGCATCACGATCACGACGAACATCCACATCGGCCATGCGAAAACATGAATGGCGAACATGGGGTCGACGTCGATCGGCGCGCCGTCGAGTTCGCGGCTCGCCAAGCCGATCGCGACGTGCGGCGCCCAGTTGGCGACGACAAGCGCGATCACTCCGCCGAAGACGGTGTTGCCGGACGGTTTGGCGCTGGTCGCGGCGAATAAATTGACGACTTCGACCGCCGACGCTCCCAATAAGACGAGCGAGAGGATCAGCCAGAGCGGATACCATGGGGCGAGCCGTTCATCGAGCCAAAGAACCGCGACGAAGATGCCGGCGAACACGGCTCCGGTCGCCACGCGGGCGGCTAGCATTGCAGAGATTTCCTTCAGCGATCGAGCGCGGTCAAATTACGGAGTCGAGTCGTCCGCGATCCGAACGACGACAATCCGAAATACAATACGACGGCGGATCTTGCGCGTCGAGACCGACGCGGGGAATCAAGCCGCCTCGGGTCGAGGGTCGATCGCCGATCGGCTCAGAACCTCCTCAAGTGCGGTTGGTTGAACGGAAAGAAATCGGAATGAGTTTGCGCGTTTCGGTCGGGGGGTCTCGGTTGGGCGACGCGATGCGTAATCGAGCCGAATCTTGACATTGCCGGAACCGATCACGTACGATCCGACCTTTAGTTAAACATGCGAGGTGGGCGAATCGAAATGATCGACGAAGCCGTCCGCTTTGGTTGGTGATCGGCATAACGAAACATGATTGAGCGTATCGGTGAGGCTTCCCGGTTTGAGTCGGCGAGACTTTCATCGCATTTCATTCGAAACGGGTTGATTTTGGCGCCGCGTCGTCGGCGATCGGAAGGGCGGTCGCGATGATCTCGGAGGGTTCGCATTCAAGTATGGGGACGGGAGTTCCTAAGACGGGCTCGGCGCGGGTGGGCTCGGCGATTCGAGCCGGCCGCGTGCTCGTGGTGACGAGCGTGATGTTCACGTTCATCTCGTACTGGCGTACCGCGGCGATCGTTCTGTGCGATTTGGCGAGCACGACGTTTTACATCGGCGGGATTGTCGAGAGCGCCGTCGGCAAAGCCGCGCCTTGGTTCATCCTCGCGGTGATGCTGTTCAGCTACGCGGTGCGGAGCGTTTACATCGAAAGCTGTTCGATGTTCGTCAGGGGCGGCGTGTATCGCGTCGTCAAGGAGGCGATGGGGGGAACGCTCGCCAAATTATCGGTTTCGGCGTTGATGTTCGATTATATCTTAACAGGACCGATCAGCGCGGTAACGGCGGGGCAGTACATCATCGGTTTGGTGAATGAAACATCGGAACGGTTTCATCTTCATTTCATGATTGATCGCGGGATCGGATCGATGGCGATCGCCGCGGCGATCACGCTTTATTTTTGGCGGGCGAACATTCGGGGGATTCATGAATCGAGCGATAAGGCGCTGAAGATCATGGGAGTGACGACGGTGATGGCCGTCCTGACGATCCTCTGGTGTTTGGTGACGATCGCGGTTCGGAGCGACCACGTTCATCTGCCGCCGATGGCGCCCGATCTCAGTCTCAAAGTCGATTATATGGGAGAGCCGGTGATCGATTCGATCACGGGGCGGCAGGTCGATCCGCTGGGATTTTTGGGCAAGACGTCGATCGGCGCGGCGCTCCGGCCGGGTCGCATTCAATGGTTTAGCCTGTTCGGCGTGATGGGGATCGTGATCGCTTTCGGCCACTCGATTTTGGCGATGAGCGGCGAGGAAACGCTGGCGCAGGTTTATCGCGAGGTCGAAAGCCCCAAACTCAAGAACTTCAAGAAGGCCGCGTTCGTCGTTTTCATCTATAGCCTTTTGCTCACTTCGCTCATCAGCTTTTTCGCCGTTATGTTGATACCAGATAGTGTTCGTATGTCGAAATATGCCGATAATTTGATCGGCGGGTTGGCGATGAACGTCGTCGGCCCCGCGTGGATGCGGCTGATTTTGAACGCGTTCGTCGTATTCACGGGGTTTTTGATTCTTTCGGGGGCGGTGAACACCGCGATCGTCGGGTCCAACGGCGTGCTCAACCGAGTGGCCGAAGACGGCGTGATGCCCGATTGGTTCTTGCGGCCCCACCGCAAATACGGCACGACGTCGCGGATCCTCAATCTCGTCCTCGGGCTTCAGTTGTTCACGATCCTCGTTAGTCGCGGCAACGTCCTCACGCTCGGCGAGGCGTACGCGTTCGGCGTCGTTTGGAGCTTCGTCTTCAAGGCGATGGGAATGCTCGTCCTACGTTTCAAAGAACCGGCCAAACGCGAATATGAAGTTCCTTTAAATATCACGTTCGGCAAATACGATTTTCCACTGG
>JAKBCQ010000739.1 GCA_021807585.1 Planctomycetota bacterium
TCCTCAAGTAAGGGATATCCGACGATCAATCTCGGCGAGGCTCGACGCGCGACCTAAGGGATTTTATATGATGTTGCGAACGAATGTTACGACGGCCGCGGTCGCCGCGGTCCTCTTCGGTTCTCTAGCCATCGCGCGCGCCGCCGCTCCCGCGGGTTCCACCTTCTTCGAAGTCGAGCGGACAATCCTCGACGTCCAGAAGAAATGGTTCGACGAACACGCCAAGCCAACCCCCTACGCGCCCGCCTGGCGCGGCTATTTCATGGATTTACGCTCCGATCTCGTCCGCTACGTCACCGCGCAAAGCGAGCCCGATCGCTCCGCGGCGCTCGATCGGCTCGATCTGCGTAAACGCGAACTCGCCGCGGTTCCCTGGACCGGAGCACGCGATATCGCCGACGCGCTCGATTCCTGGCTCGCTCCCAGATCCGCCATCGCCCTCGCCGAAAAACGACTCGTCGAGACGATCGATCATCTACCACCCCCCGCCGACGCCAAAATCCGCGGCTATCGCGAAGGATGGGTCGATTACGTCCGCGGTAAACTCGTCGCCGCGCAAAATGCATATGAAAAAGCGCAAACAGTCGCCGATCGCCTCGCCGCGCTCAAAACCGTCGATCGTTTGCTCGCAACCCTCCGAGATCGCAATAAAGCCGCACCCTGGAAACCCGCGCACGAGCTCGAAACCGCTCTTGAAAACTTGTTCCTACGACCCAACTTCAACCTCAAAGCCGACGCCGCCACGATCGCTCCACTCTTATCGTTCGATCCCGTCAAAGCCGAAATCGTCGAATTCAAAGGCCAAACGTCGTACGTCACGCCGGGACCCAAAGTCGCCTTCGGCCTGCTTTCCAGCGACGACGGGATCGGATTCTTCAATAGCCAACAAATGATCAGCATCACTCCCGTCCGCGGCTTCCAAGAACAAATGATGAGCGATCCCAAAGGCGCACGCGCCGGCAAGCTTTATTACTTCAGCGCGGTCAACCGCGACGACGCGATCCTCACCATCAACGTCTTACTCAAACCCGGAGGATTGCTCCAGATCTGGCCGACGTATCTCCACAGCGTCCAGTCCGCCATCGACGCCGCCCCCACGCAAGGAGGCGGATCGGGTCGCCTCATCGCGTCGCTTATCGGTATGAACCGAACCAAAATCGTCCAGAAAGTCCACGACGGAGCGATCCCCAGGATCCGCGACGAGGTCGAAGCGGGATCGCTCGAACTCGGCACAATCCGAACCGCCGAAAACGCCGCCGAACAATCCGCCAAACTCAAAAAATATTTCCTCGATAATGAAACATTGGCGATTAAAGACCTCCTCGTCGATCACCTCGCGCTCCGCTCCCGGCCCGATTACGTCGAGGCCGCGGGAAGGATCGACTGGAAAGGCGCAGCGACCGGATTGGGCGCCGTCGCACCCCCTCCCAAACGACTCGAGCAAGCCGCTCCCGGCGTCGCCGCCAACCTCCACCTCTCGTCGATCCTCTCGAACGTCGTTCAAGGATTGATTGAATCTAAATATGCTGATGTCAAAGATATTTTATTCGTGATCAAACCCAAAAGCGTGATCGCCGGCGCCCCCAAGGTCGACGTCACGACCAACGCCGATTACAAGACGTTCGTCAAGGCCGTCGACGGATCCAAGAACCCTGGAGAGCTCGCGATTCGGGTCCGAAAACCGTCTCGTCCTCCCGAGTTCGCGACCGACTCGCAAGGACGTCTGGTAATACTTGTGTATGAATTCGACGTTTCGTTCCCCGCGCCCAAAAAGCAATCGTCAAGTTCGAGCACGCTCCTCGGTCCCGCGGCGAAAATCTATCGGATGACCTCTCCGCTCGCCGAGTTCGACGTCGACTTGAAGATCGACCTCCCCCAGGGAGGGAAGCCCCCCGTCGTCACCGCGAAGATCGCCGATTTCGATCCCGGTCCCAAGGTTCGGATCGACGCGATCGACGACGACGAATCGAAGGGCAAGCCCCTCACCAAGCTTTCTCAATCGGTCGTCATATCAGGGTTTAAACTCGCGTTACGCGCCAAACCGCTCGATTTCAAGCTCGATACGCTCCCCAAAGAGGTCGAGGTGCGCGAGGTGTCCTCGCTCGATCCGTCGGGCTGGATGCGATTCGTCGTCAAACCCGATCTATCCAAAGTCAAACCCCCCGCTCCGCGTTGAGCCCCGTCGCCGCACCCCAACGACGCCGCGCGTGCCGCCGAAACGTCACGATGAACCGGCTTCATCAAACTCATTTTAACCGATGAGGTCCTCGGAAATTCCGAATTCGACAGGGCGAAGCCAGGCCCGCGCTCGGCCTCGCCCTCTCCAAATCACCACCAACTCTTATATGTTATATTATTGATATAATCAATATTTGAGACGGCGCGCCGCCGCGCGAAGCCCGTCGTAATCGGGCCGAAATCGCGACCCGCCGACCGTCGCGCGCCGAATCGCGCCTTTCCCATGTTTTTCAACCATCCATCCCGCCGTTTCGCCGATTTTTCCGCGTTCGACTCTTCAAAAATGTCGCCGCGACGATAAACTCGTATCCATGAAGCGTCGCATCGCGTAAAACCGGGGCTCGCTCTCTTCCCTAACTCCGTTTCCTCGCGAGAGTATCCGCAATGCCATCGCCGACCGTCGAAGTCTCCTCGCCGACGATCTCCCAGAAAGATATGGACCTCCT
Organism: Planctomycetota bacterium; assembly: GCA_021807585.1. Taxonomy (GTDB): domain Bacteria; phylum Planctomycetota; class Planctomycetia; order Isosphaerales; family Isosphaeraceae; genus JAKBCQ01. The sequence goes on from JAKBCQ010000739.1 coordinate 2,685, forward strand.
CGTCCACGCCGATCACTGGGATCCGTTCTCGGTTCTAGGTCCGCATGAGACGACGATCGAAGGCGCCAAAGCCGTCGCGATCCGCGCGTTCCTCCCCGAAGCCAAAGACGCGTTCCTCGTCGATCTCAAACACGGCGAACCCGGCGAGCGAATCCCGCTCAATCGCGTGCATACCGACGGCCTCTTCGAAATCATCCTCGCCGATCGCGAAATCAACTCCCCCTATCGCCTCGCGGTCGAA
>JAKBCQ010000740.1 GCA_021807585.1 Planctomycetota bacterium
CGAGGGAACCGAGGGCGGGCGGTGGCGGCGGCGGCGGCGGCGGCGGTGGTCGCGGCGGTCGGGGCGGTTCCGGCGGCGGTGGTTACGGCGGCGGCGGCTACGGCGGCGGCGGCGGCGGAAGTTATGGCGGCGGCGGCGGCGGTCGCGGCGGTCGGGGTGGTTCCGGCGGCGGCGGCGGCGGTTACGGCGGTCGTTATTGATCCGATGATTGTTTCTTTGATCGACGATTCGGTCGATGTTCGGTGCGGTTGATTTTCGTTCGTCAACGCGGGTCGGCGCCGCGCGAGGCGAATCCTCTTCTTCAGGATTCGGTTCGGTATCGACCCATTTTTCCTTACATTGGATTCGGGCGTTCCGCCGGTTCGGGTGATGAGCCTTGAGCCGGCGTACGTCGCGCCATGGATTTACGGCGGGTTTGAGAAGACGCGTATCGATTCATCACTCTCTATCGAAACATCCGATGATTCACGAGATTTGATCGCATAGGGATGGTTCGATTCCACGACCAATTTCGGGACGGTTCGCCATGCTCGATTTCGACGCCGACTCGCTCGCCGAGCAACTCGTATTACTTCGGCTGATCAGCCGCGAGCAAGCGCGTCAAGCGCGGTTCGAGGCCGATAACAACACCGCCGATTCGCTGATCCGGGTGTTGCTTCGCAAGGGATTGATGACGAGCTGGCAGATCGAACGGATCAAGAAGGGGCAGAACGACGGCTTCGTTTTCGGCGATTGTCGCGTGTTGTTCCATCTCGCCGAGGGGACGTTCGCGCGGGTGTATCGCGGCGCCAAGGTTCCCGGCGGGCAACCCGTGGCGATCAAGGTGTTGCGTCAGCGATTCACCGCCGACGCCGACGCGGTTGATCGGTTCAACAAGGAGGCCGAGGCTGGTCTGCGGCTGGTTCACCCCAATATCGTTCGAATTTACGAATACGGCGAGACCGACAAACGTCACTATATGGTGATGGAGTTTGTCGAGGGTCAGAACCTCCGCGATTTTCTCAAGCTCCGCACGCGCCTCACCGAGCAGGAGGCGCTGCCGATGATGCTCGGCTTGGCTCATGCGCTCAAGTACTCGCTTGATCAAGGAATCACGCATCGCGACATCAAGGGAACGAACATTCTGATCAGCACCAAGGGGATCGCCAAGCTCGTCGATTTCGGCTTGGCGACGATCGAGGGGAACGAATCGAAGCTCGCCGCGGCGCACGGCGAGCGTACCGTCGATTACTCGGCGATCGAACGAACGTGCGGCAGTCCCAAAGGCGATCCCCGATCCGACATCTACTTTCTTGGTTGTATTTTTTATCAGATGCTCACGGGTCAGTTGCCTTTGCCCGAGGTCGAAAGCAAGGATCCGCTCGCCAAGATGCTCAAGCGGAGCTTCGGCGCGATCAAGCCCTTGAGCGAGCAACGGCACGCTCCCTCCGAACCCGTCACGCGCATTATTGAAAAAATGATGAAGGTCGATTTACGGCATCGTTATCAATCGATGAAGGAAGTCGTCGAGGATTTCGAGAAGCACATCACGGCGCTCGCCGCGGTGCGCAACGGCGTTCCGCGAGAACGCAAAAGCGTTCTCTGCGTCGAACTCCAATCCGATATCCAAGCGGCCCTCCAAAAAAATCTCGGGGCGATGGGATACGAAACCGTACTCGTCGACGACCCCGAACTCGCCGCCGATCGGTTCGCCGAGAAACCGACCGACATGCTCGTCTTCGATCTCGACGGGCTCGGCGAACAAGGTCTGCAATCGTTCCTCGGCATTCATCACAACTCGCGCGAACAAGGGATCGAACTGCCGATTCTCCTCCTCCTTGGAACTAAACAAGGAAATATGATCAATCGCCTTCCCGACGACGATCGGATGGTCGTCCTCTCCAAACCGATTCGCATGAAAGACGTTCAAGACGCGATTATCCTTTTATCGCCTCAGGTTTGATCGCCGCGGACGGATCGGGATCGATTCTTGATCGAATTCGATTCGTCCGAACGGACGACGATCGTTTGACGCCAGGCGAATCGATATTCGTTAAATGATTTCAGATGTTTATTAAATCAGAAGCACTCGATCCACTTGTCGTCACGAATCCTCGCCGCGCGCCGGAAGCTTCAACCCCATCGCCTGCATCAGCAATTTTAGATCTTCCCACGTATCTTTTTTCGCCGCGGGCATCCGCAACAGATACGCGGGATGATACGTGACGATCGTCGGAACCCCTCGATACCGATGCCATTTGCCGCGCAGCCGGTTCATCGGCAAAGCCGATTGCAAAACCGAAGTCGCCGCGACCTTCCCCAGGATGCATATAAATTGGGGCCGAACGATCGCGATCTGACGTTCCAAATAGGGACGACAGTTCGCGATCTCCTCCCCCTCGGGGGTCCTGTTCTCGGGGGGCCTGCACTTAACCGCGTTTGCAATAAATATATCTTCGCGTCTTAATCCCATGCCTTTGACGATCATGTCGTTCAAAAGCGCTCCGGCGCGGCCGACGAACGGAATCCCCTGACGGTCCTCGTCGGCGCCGGGCGCCTCGCCGACAAACATCAACCGCGTGTTCGGATCGCCGTCGCCGGGAACCGTACGCGATCGATTCGCCGCCAACACCGGACATTTCCGGCACTCGGAGATCTCGTCGGCGAGAATCCGCAAACGCTCGAGACGCTCGTCGGCAGGTACGATCGGTTCGTCGAATCCCTTCTCGCCATAAAGCATATTCATGTTTAAACTTAATCCTGTCGTGCGGTTTTCGGTGCGACCCGTCGCGGCGGGGCGCGGCGCGAGCGGTTGGGACGGCCTGGGACGAGGGACGACCTCGCGGGGCGGTTCCGAAACGGCGTCGGCCGTCGGTCGATCGGACTCGATCCGTAACGAAGTGTGCGGCGCGATCTCGATCCGAGCGACTTCGACGGGGACGACCT
>JAKBCQ010000741.1 GCA_021807585.1 Planctomycetota bacterium
TGTTCGCAATCCTTGAACTCCGTCGTCACCCATTCCGGTGAGGATCACCGCGATCGCCGTGTCGCCGAACGCTTTACCGACCGAATTGAAAAGGTAAGTCGCCGACGGGCGAAAACCTTCGATCAAGGGTTCGTCGGCGAGGACGATCGCGCCCCGCGAACCGACGCCGAGATGACGCGCGTCGGGCGCGAGATAAACGGTTTGAGGCGCGAGTTTTTCTTCATGTTCTGCGAGTTTGACGCGGAACGACGACGCCGAGTCGAGCCAGCTTGCCAGTCCCGCGGAGAATCCCTCGGTGATGTGCTGGACGACGAGGATCGGCGGGGCGAAATCGCCCGGGAGGTTCGCGAGCAAAAAATGCAGCGCCGCGGGGCCTCCCGTCGACGCCGCGATCGCGACGATTGCCGCGCGATTCGTCGTCGCGTCGGCGGTTTTGCGCGATCGATCGATCGGTTGGACGATAGCCTGAACGAACGCTTGGAGATCGCCTTCGGGAGCGGGTCGACGATGCCGCACGACCTTCACCTGCGCCATCGATTTGACCGTCGCGATCAGCCGTTTCGCGGCGGCGTCGAAATCGGGAGAACCGGGGGAGGGGGGTTTCATCATCACCTCGAGTGCGCCCGCGCCGAGCAGTTCCATCGAGCGCTCGACGTCGCCGCCGCGCGTGCTCGCGGTCACGATCACGATTGGAGTAGGCGTCGTGTTCATAATTTCACGGGTTGCTTCAAGCCCGTCCATATTGGGCATATGAAGATCCATCGCGATCAGGTCGGGGCGAAGTTTCGCGGCGTATGCCGCGGCCTCGACGCCGTCGCGCGCCTCGCCGACGATCTCGATCCCGGGGTCGGATGCGAGGATCCGAATCAGATATTCGCGCGCGGTCGGTGAATCCTCCGCAACCAATACTCGAATCATAAATCGATCGCCTCGTAGAGAGCCCCGTTTCGATCGGCGTCCGCAATCCGCCCGATAATTAATAAGAGATATGAATGTTATCAAATAAAACGCTTAATCGTTTCAATCAAGTCTTGTTGTTCGAATCCTCCTTTTACGATATAAGCGTCGGCGCCGACCTCGACTCCGCGGGCGCGATCGCGATCTTCGGCGAGCGACGTGAATAGGACGACGGGGAGCCGCGCGAATCGGTGCGAATCGCGTACGGCGCGTGTGAGCTCGAATCCGTCCATGCGCGGCATGTCGACATCGCAGAGAAGAAGATCGGCGCCTTTTTCCTCAAGCATGCGGAGGCCTTCGACGCCGTCGACCGCGGTGACGACTTCATAACCCTCGGATTCAAGAATTGTTTTCTCGAGAGTGCGGGTCGTGACCGAATCGTCGACGACGAGAACGCGCTTCCGTTTCCGCGCCGAGGGATCAACGCCCGACCCGGCGATTCTTGACGAAATCGTGGCCGGCGGGACGGATTTCACCAGCCCCGCGGCGTTGAGGACGAGAGCGATTCGACCCGAGGGGAGAATTGTCGCCCCCGAAAGATGACGCGTTCGACGGATCCGCGACCCGAGCGATTTGACGACGATCTCTTGCTCGGCGATCAGCTCATCGACAAGAAACGCCATCCGTCGTTCACCCGCGGCGACGATCAATCCCGGTCTTTTCCCCGTCGTTCGATCGACTTCGCTCGAATTCATCCCCAGCGCAAGGGCCAGCGGCGCCACCGGCCACAACGCTCCGCCGATCGCCAACGTCTCACGCCCCTGAATCATACGTATATCCGCTGGATCAACACGCACAAGTTTGATTACGTTTGTACTTGCTAGTGCAAATAACCCTCGTCCCGCCGAAAAGAGGATCGCGCGGAGGGTGGTGAGCGTGAGCGGAGCGGCGAGGGTGAATTTCGTCCCGTTACCGATGGAAGTCGCGACGTCGATCGTTCCGTGGAGCGATTCGAGCCGATTTTTCACGACGTCGAGGCCGACTCCGCGGCCCGAGATGTTCGTTACGATCGACGCGGTGGAGAATCCCGCGAGGAAGATCAAGCTTGTCAAGTCTCGGTCGTCGGGAGGCTCGGGAATCCCTTGTTTTCGCGCCTGACGCCGAATCGCGTCGCGATCGAGCCCCTTGCCGTCATCCTCGACGACGACTTCGACGTGCGACCCGCGGAGCGAAGCCGAAACCGTCACTCGTCCTCGCTCGGGCTTACCTGAACGAACACGCTCCGCGGGCTTTTCGATCCCGTGATCGACCGCGTTCCGCACGAGATGGCCGAGCGGGTCCTTCAGCCCCTCGAGCACCGAACGATCGAGCTCGACGTCTCCTCCTTGGATCAAAAGATCCGCCTTTTTATTGTTGGAACGCGCGATGTCGCGAACCGATCGTTCGAGTCCTTGACAGGCTTCGGCGAAAGGGAGCATGCGGACGCGGCGAACTTCGTCGTCGACGAGTTTCGCGGCGCGGTCGAGCCTGCGCCCTCCCTTGGCGACGACCGACGCGAGGCGATCGATATCGCGCTCGAGCCGGGTGAGATTCTCGCCGACCGCGCCGAGGGCTCGCTCGGCGCGTCGAATCCGCCGCGGCGGGGTGTGCGACCCGGCGGCGGGCGCCCGGGGGGCGGCTTGGACTTCGGCGATTCCCGCACGGCGATTCTCATCAACTGATATCAGTTCATCAATCGATTTGTACGCGTTTCGCCACTCCGTTTTCCAGCGAACGACGAGATCGCGTAACTCGACGAGTTCGCCGACCCACGCGTCGATCTGCCGTTCGGCGACAAGGAGTTCTCCGCTCCGGGTCAGCAGGACATCCAATTTTTCGGCGGGGATCCGCACGAATCCCTGATCCTTGGAGGATTCAATTAAAGAATCAGTATCAGTTAAGATTCTAGAATCGATCGCATTTTGTGTTTTGTCGACGTTGGCACGCGGGGTCTCGGCCTTGGCGACGAGCGGGTCGGCGGCTTC
>JAKBCQ010000742.1 GCA_021807585.1 Planctomycetota bacterium
GCCGACCCCCTCGGCGGCTTTTTTTGACGGATTCGCGAGGATTCGAGCGGATGCGCGAAGCCGACTGAGCCGAGTGATTTTGACTTGCGGAACCCGGGGGATGTATACTAAACCGTCCGTGATCCGTGCGAGCACGTTTCGTCCGAAGCGCCTCGGGGAGGAGTCGTTGGTTTGATGACGCGTAATCCCCATCCTGTGCTGCTGTTGGGAATCCTGGCGATCGGAGTCGTCCTGGGGATCGTCGTCGATCGATCGGGTCCGACGGTGATCGCCGATTCGGCGCCTCCGGTCGTGAATCAGATACCCAACCCCGCCGCCAAGAATGGAACCGAGCCCGTCACCAAGCCCGCCGCCGCGCCGCGAGACACCGTCTCTCCGAAGAACGAAACCGCTTCAGGAGGCCTCTTCGCGCCCAAGATCGACGCGTCGCCCCCTCCCCGATCGGCGATCGCGATCGATGCGACCGAAGCGCGCTATCAAGAACTTGATCGTAATTTTGAGCTATTTCAACATATCAACCATACGTTTGAGCTCGTGGCGAAAACCGTCGCCCCCGCGGTCGTGCACATCGTGGCGCGTAAGACGAGGGACGGCGAGGACAAGCAACTGCGCCGCTACGAGGAAACGGGATCGGGAGTCGTCGTCGCCGACGGAGCCAAATCGAACCGTTACGTGCTTACAAATAATCATGTAATTGAAGGGACATCGCCTTCAGAAATCTATATTCATTTACATGACGGCCGCGTGATGCATCCGACGCGGGTCTGGACCGACGCCAAGGCCGACATCGCGGTTCTTGATATGGGGACGACCGATCTGACCGCGGCGCGGCTGGGAGACAGTGATTCGTCGGCGGTCGGTACCTGGGTTCTCGCGCTCGGCAGCCCTTTCGGACTCACGCATTCCGTCAGTCACGGGATCATCAGCGCCCGCGGCCGGCACGAGGAGGAGCTGCAAGCCGACGGAGTCGAAAATCAAGATTTCCTCCAAACCGACGCCGCGATCAATCCCGGCAATTCGGGGGGACCTCTTGTCAATTTAAAAGGTGAAGTGATCGGCATTAACACCGCAATCGCCTCCAACGGCGGCGGCAGCGAAGGGGTCGGCTTCAGCATACCGATCAATCTTGCCAAATGGATCATGCGACAACTGCTGAAAAACGGCAAAGTGAGCCGGGGCGCGATGGGGGTCGATCTCGCCGATCTCAAACCCGAAACCGCCGACGAACTCGGCCTCAAACGCCCGCGCGGCGCCAAGGTTCTGGCGGTCCATCCCGATTCTCCCGCGTCCGCCGCGGGAATCGAACCCGGCGACGTCATCCTTCGATTCAACGGATCAGAAATTTCGGATTTAAATCATTTAATCAATCTTGTCTCAATGGCGCCGATCGGAGCGAAGGCCGCGGTCGTCGTCTGGCGAAACCGCCGGTCGGTCGAGATCGCGGTCGTCGTCGCCGACCGTGAAACGGTTCTGGCGCGACTACCCGAGACCGTCGATCGCAAACTCGCCGACCGACCGGTTCCGATCCCCGGCGAGGGAACCCTCCGCAGACCGCGCAAGCCCGGGGCGCCCGCTCTACCCAAATCGAGCTCCCCACGCGAGGCCAACGGAGTCGAACTCCAATCGATCGATACCGCCTGGGCGCGAAAGCTCGGTCTCCCCGATTCAACCCAGGGGGTCGCGATCGTCTCAATCAAACCCGCGAGCCCCCTGGCGATCCGGCTCAAATCGTTCGACGTCGTCGAATCGATCGACGATAAACCCGTCCGCTCGGTCGAAGAACTCGCGCGGGCGCTCGAACAAACCGATCCGTCGAACCCGCGTCGACTCACCCTCAAACGTAAAATCGGCGAATCGTACGAAAAACGCGTGATTCCCATTCCTTAATTATCATCTTGTTGATTTGGATACGTCCTTGCATCTTGAAGTTGTCGACGAGTTCCGCGACGCGCTCGGCGAGTTGATCGCGGGACGGTGTTTATCAATCGAGGCGAGTCGTCGAGCGATCGAATTGATCGTCGAAGGCGCGGTCCCCGAAGCGCTCGTCGCGTCGTTCCTCACCGCGCTCCGCTTTCAAGGAGAAACGATCGACGAACTCACGGGCGCGGCCCTCGCCGTTCGCGCCGCGTCGACCCGACTCTCCGCCGACGCCGACGGTACCCCGCTCCGTCGCGGCCTGCTCGATACGTGCGGAACGGGAGGAGACGGCGCTAAAACGGTCAACGTCTCGACCGCGACCGCAATCGTCGCCGCCGCCGCGGGCGCCAAAGTCGCCAAACACGGCAACCGCTCGGCTTCGGGAAACTCGGGCAGCGCCGAGGTGCTCGAACAACTCAACGTCGCGATCGATATCCCCGCCGAATCCGCGGCTTTATCGCTCGAACTCCTCGGCATTACATTCTTGTTCGCGGTGAAATATCATCCCGCGTTGCGCCGTGTCGCATCAATACGCAAGCAATTGCCGTTCCGGACGATCTTCAACCTCGTCGGGCCGCTCTGCAATCCCGCTTTCCCGAGTTATCAGTTGATCGGCGTCCCGAATGAATCACATCTCGATACGATCGCGGGGGCGGTCGCGCGGCTGGGATCGGTCGACCGCGCCGCGGTCGTCTGGGGGTCCGACGGCGTCGACGAAGTCTCGCTCGCAGCACCCACGTATGTTCGAATGATTGAACACGGCGTGATCCGCTCCGAAACGTGGACCCCCGAAGATTTCGGCCTCGAACGCGTCGCCGGCGAAGATCTCGTCGTCGCCGATCCCGCCGCAAGCGCCCGGATGATCGAAGCGATTTTGGCGAGCGAACCGATCCCGGCCCGACGCGTCGTGATCGCGAATTGCGCCGCGGCGCTGCTCATCGCGGGCGAATCGCGCTCGCTCCAAGACGGAATCGCCAAAGCCGTCGAGGCGATCGATTCGG
>JAKBCQ010000743.1 GCA_021807585.1 Planctomycetota bacterium
CAACCGATTCCTTTCGACGACGCCTGGAACGACGTCATAATGTTTATATCAAGATTAAATATACCCGATTCGAATCTTGCTTGAGCCTCTTGGCATCGAGGATATTTCTCAACGAGAAGTTCGTCCAATCTCATTTTTTCTCGTCTTTGAGCTCGATCTCTTCAAGCAGTTTCTTGGCCTCGGGATGCTCGGCGTCGCTTTTGAGGATCGCTTCAAGAGTCGCCTTCGCCTCGCGCTTTTGACCCAGCCCTAGGCGAGCTCGAGCCAGCTTCACTTTGACGTCGTTCGGCTTCTTGACCTTAAGCGAAAGTGCGACCTCGTACTCCTCGATCGCGTCGGCGTACCGCTTGAGACCGAAATCGGCGTCGGCGAGCGTCACGTGCGCCGAGGCGTCTTTCACATCAACATAAATACACTCGGTAGCCCATTTCGCCGCCTGGTCGAAATTTCCATGTTTGAAATGTCGTTCGGCGAGCGCCTTGCGGACGTCGAGATCGTCGGCGTCGTTATCGGCGAGCATCGCCAGATCGGCGAGGAATTTCTCGTCATTCTTCTGCCGCAAGTGGACGCGGGCGAGCCCGGCGATCCATTTGGAATGATACGGGTCGTCGTGGTGCGCAATTTCATAAAGCTTCTCGGCCCTGTCGAGATCTCCCGCCTTCATCGTCAGCTCGGCGAGCAGGTCGACGACGCGTTCGTTCGGCTTCGCCTCGTCGAAAGCAGGCTCGAGAAGCTTGAGCGCTCCGTCGGCGTCGCCGATCGTTTGCAATAAACGCGCCTTCACGTAACTTGCAAGCGGATGATTCGGCTTGAGCGTGAGCGCCTTGTCGGCGAACGGACGAGCCTCGCGGTAATCGCGCCTCGAGAAATGTTCATAAGCCATGCGCGCATTCAGGTCGGCGTCGTCGGGCTTGTCGCGGATCATCCGCTCGAGTTCCGAAAATGAAACGGGTTTTTCCTCGCTCACCCGTGCGCGGATCGTCTTGATCGTCTCGTCGAGAAACGCCAGATAACCCGCCTCGAAATCGGCCTTGGGCACGCCGAAGCTCGAGACGATCGCGCGGTCGGTCGTCTCGCCGCGGCGATAAGCGTTGAGCATCTTGATCAGCGCATCCGATCCGAATCGCTTGAGCATATACTGGGCATAAAGTTGCGCCTGGCAATACGCCATTTGGCGGTCGTCGGGTTCTTTGGGTCGGATGAAGCCGAGGTTGATCGTATCAAGATCGAGCAATCCTTTACGCGAGGGGACGCGTTCGAGGAGCATCTTGTTCCACGCCTGGGGTCGCGGAAAGCCTTCGGTATCGACCGCGAGCGCCTCGGTATACCAGTGAGGGATGTTGAAATTCGTTTGTTGTAGCGTGACGACATGAACCATTTCGTGTTTGAGCACGCGCGACCAATTGTAAGGCTTCTTCACCGAAAGCGGGCTCGCGAGCGCCACGACCTTTCCCGTGCACGCGCCGACGGTCGGGATGAACGGCAGCCCCGTCGTTCGGCCGCTGAACCATTCGTGATTTTTCATGATCTCGACGACCGACCGCGCCGGCGGTGCGAAGCCGAATTTGGTCGTCAGTTCGGGATACACCGATTCCAGATACTTAGCCATATATTTCGCCAAAAGCGCGTCTTGCTTGGGGTCCATCGTCACAATATAATGATCAGTTTTAACCTGAGCATATGAAGACATATGCCGAAGGACTTTCAGCATGTTGTCGGCGCGGACGTTGAACGGGTCGGCGGCGAACGCGGTTTCAAATAAATCGTGCGCCTCTTCTTCGCGACCGATCTGCATATAAAGCATTCCCAGGCCGATGCGCGTGTCGGCGCGGTCGGGATCGGCCTTGATCGCCAGCAGGAACGCTCGTTCGGCCGAGGGGTATTTGCGCCGATCGGACAACCTTTCGCCGAGCGCCGCGTAATAATCGCTCGGCCTTGGGTTGCGCGCCAAAACCTCGCTTTCAACAACTTGAGCCGCGATCGGCTTGACGAGCAGGCGGTAAGAAGCGGCGAGCCGAGCGAGAGCGTCTTCGCTTTTGGGGTTTTCTTCGACCGCCTTCCGAGCGGCTTCGAGAGCATCGTCAAAGCGTTCGTCGGATATGTTCAAATCGGCAAGTAAAATATTCGCGGGATAATAACGGGGGTTGATCGCGAGCGCGCGATCGACGAGCTTGCGTCCCGCCGCGAGCTTATATCCTTGAAGGTCGGCCTGGCCGAGCGTGACGATCACCTCGGCGGCGCGGGGATTGATTTTGAGCGCCTTCTGCAGCTCGGGCATCGCCGAGCGTTCGTTGTATCCCGCGAGGAACAATCGTCCCTCGAGCCACGAAGCCTTCCAGCATTTGGAATCGGCGCGTATCGCCTCTTCATAGATACCATTGATCACATTATTCAGTTCTTGAGCGAGATCGTCCCCCCGCGCCTTGGCGCGGAAGTAGATTTCGGACGCCTGACCGATCAAGACGAGAGCGTCGGCGTTCTTATCGAGTTCGGCTTGTCGCGCGTTGTAATGATCGACGAACCATTTGCAAGCCGCGACGCCGGCCTCGGTTTTACCGCGGGCGAGATCGAGCCTCGCCGCGATCCATCGCGCAAGTAAATGTTCGCTATTTTTGGAAAGAGCGAGCTTGATCGCGGTTTCGGCTTCGATCCAGCGTCCCCGATCGAACTCGAGGTCGGCCAGCCGAGCCCAGACGTCGGCTTCCCCCCCCTGAAAACTCGCGGTCCAGACGAGCAAACGGATCGCTTGATCGTAATCGCCGCGGCTCGCGAGCGAATCGGCCAGCCCGACCGCGATTTTCGAGCGAACAACGTTTCCCCACGCGTCGGGACGCGATCGGAGTTTCTCAAACGCATCGACAGCTTCGGAGTATTTACCTGTTTGCAACAGATCACTCGCCGCGGCGATTTCTCGCTG
>JAKBCQ010000744.1 GCA_021807585.1 Planctomycetota bacterium
TAGTACTTCGGCGTCATTGCTTACGGTGAGCGATCCTCCTCTTAAAGTCGTCAACGCCGACAAATCGATCAGGTCTCCGGCGGTTCCGGCGTCGATATTGACGACGTTTCCCGCATAACCGGACATGCTGGAAATCGACGTGAGAGCCGGCAAGAGAATATCGCCGCCGTATGCCGCGATCTCAATTCGACCGGAATCAACCTGGATGTTCGTCAGATTTGGAAGATTAAGCGTTCCCGCATCAGACGTTTGAAAATAGCTATAGTAGTTGAATTGACTAGGAACGTAATTTGTTACTCCGGGAAGGGTCAAACCCGCGAATCCGGTGACATAGACGCTCGTTCCGTCGATATTGGTAAGAGATTGAATGTTATAATCGCCCGATCCGACGTGGATTTGTCCGTTTGAGAAAGTCGTCAGCTCGCCGGCGTCGAGAGAGCCGTTATTAATGGTCAAATTAACATATTGTGTCGAGATCAGATCTGGTGCGAAAACCGAGCCGCCTTGAGAGATCGTTATAGGTAAAAAATAATTACTACTTACTCCGGTAATTGATTTTAGAGCCGAGAAATTAATCAAGCTATTTGAACCATTTGAAGTAATTTGTAACCCGAAGTTAGTACTTATGGATGATATATCCGTAAGGTTTATGATTCCTCCGTTTTCGGCGTCGATACCGTACTCGCCAGGATTCGATTGAAAACCGGTAAGTGATGGTAGATTAAGAACGCTTCCGGCGCCGGTCGCTTGGAGTAACGGAAAGGAAATCGAAGCGGGAGGCGCGGTCGGGTTGTACGATTTAAGATCGGGCATGCTGAGCTCTGCGCCGGCTTCCGCGACCAAGCTTCCCCCCGAAACGGTCGTCGTTCCCGTAACGGTGAACGTCACCCCCGAGCCGGTCGCTGTTAATGACCCGCCGTTCATACTCAAACCCCCCGAAATCGAAGAGTTTGACGCGACGCTCAACGAGCCTTGATTGATCGATATCGGGTCGGTCGACTGAATCGATCCCACGTCGGCGCCCTGCGTGCCGATGCTGATCGTGGGAGAGCCCGATAAATCGATCACCGCGGTATCGTTCGGCCCCGGAACTTGACCCGTGCTCCAGTTCGACCCGACGTTCCAATCGCCCCCCGTCGCCGCGATCCAGTTCACCGTCGCAAGCAGCGCGCGACGCTCCAACACGTCGAACGACGCGCGATAACCGCGAGTCGTCACGGCCTTCGCTCGTTCGCGTCGCTTCGCGATGGAACCACGGTTGAACATCTCTAGCCTCTTCTTCATGATGAAAAGCTATGGAAAAATATGTTCTTACTCAAATAATCGTCATGTTTCATGACGGATCGCTTCTCGTCTTACGCTTCCGCCGCCGTAAGAGTTCGATTCGAATCGACCGACGATCGAGTTCCGTTACGTGATTCCACCGATTCGAGCCTCGCAATCGACGGACGCGTGTCGAAGATTCGATCATGACGTCGCGCTCGGGCGCCGTCAACATTAACGATTAAGCGAGTGATTCGTGACGCCTCGACTTGGGGTTACATTCGGTAAATGTCGCTCAGATGCGGCTCGTTCGCCACATATCACTCTCAATTTACCACACGGCGTCGGATTTGATTGATCCGAGGCGTTTTTGGTCGCGTCGATTATTCCATGCGATCCGACCAGATCGTTTGAGCAAACGATTGATCGCCGAGCGATCAGCTCCAGTTCCATTCCCAGACCGATTCTCCCTCGGGAAGCTCGACGTTCCACGAAAGCTTGCGCGTCGACGCCGTGAATTGAGGGGGTTGGGATTGAGGCGTCGCGTGCCAGCAAGAGATTCGATCGATATCCGGGCAAGCGACCGATATTTTAAGCTTGACAATATATTTCATTCGCGCCGTGATGCGAAGCCGACGCGAGGGGGCGTGAGCCGACGCGGGCGTGGGCGCCGACGCGGATTCCGATGTTTGAATCGAAGCCGCGGTCGACCCGCTCCGATCGAGTCTGAAGTCGATCCGGCCGCAAGGCAGCGGTCGCGTCACGCCGATCGAAGGCCAAGCGGGGGGAAGCGAGGGTTCGAGGGAGAGGGTGCGATCGACCGCGTCGTATTCAAGGCCGACTAGATCGAGCATAGTTTCAATCAATTGCGCGTGAAGGCCCCAGACTCGGCTCGTCGAATCGGGACCGAAGCCTTGTGCGAGGTCGTCCGAGCGGCGTGCGTGGAGCCTGACCGAGAGCGAGAGCGGTCCCAATCGGCCGAGCATGTTGTCCAAAAGCGCGACGGCGCGGCTCCAATAGCGGCCCTGGCCGGTCTCGCGTCCCAACCGGATGAGATAGCGCGACATCCAAAGTGTGGCGAGGCATGACGCGTCGCGGCGGCCGACACGGTGATCGCGGTCGTCGCTCCGTTCGGCCGCGGGAGACCAGCGGGTGAGGACGTTCCCCTCTCCTCCCACGGCGTTCCGCTTGAGGATCTCCTCCGCGGTGGCGCGGACGCGGGGATCGGTCGCGGGAAGGAGATCGAACGGAACGCATGGGCCGAGTAAGTTGATGTCAAGAGCGTCGGCGGCGTCGATCAGATGTTCAGGCTGATCCGACCAGAGCCCCGTCAGGTTGGAAAGGCGGCGCGCCTCGAAGAACCGACCCGTTTTTGCGTCGACGAGGCCTGGAGACGGATTGAGGCGCGACGAGGGTTTGGACGAGCGATCGATCGTCCCCAGAATTCCGACGTTCCAGATTTTATCGGAGAGTTCAAACCAGGTTTCGGCGTGTTCGTGTTTATCGAGGACGAGCGCGATCTCGGCGGCGGCGCGGAGCCCCGCGACGACGCATGCATTTGAATATAAGTATGCGCCGAATCCTTGATCCCATAATCCCGCCGAGGTGACGAGCGAGAGATCGCTGAGGAAGCGAAGTCCC
>JAKBCQ010000745.1 GCA_021807585.1 Planctomycetota bacterium
AATATTCTCATCTAATTTAGGATTTATTCTCGATCTTTTCATACGGTATCGGCTTAAGCCCGAGTACTCGTTCGACCTCGTGGACCGCGAGGACGAGCCGACCCGTCAAACGATAGCGAAATTCCATCAGGAGATTCAGGCCGTGATCCGCGACGTGAAGAGTTCCCGCCACGTCCATATGATGAGGAACCACGGAGAGAGCGTAACGTCGCAGGTCGATCTCCCCCTCGACGTGCTCGAACGGATACGTGATCGTCTCGAGCTTCCCGGACGCCTCCACGAGCACGTCTCGGAGCGCGCGATCGGCGCGCAAAATCGCATTGATAAGCTTTTGATCGTTTTCGCGTCCCTTGAGCCTCGCCAGGATGAATTCGAGCGATGATTTCGATCGAGCGATCCGCGTGAGATCCGCCAGGATCTCGCAATCGAACTTGACGAGAACAGGATAGAGAATGTTCACTTCAGTTCGCCAAGCCGCGCCGTCGTGAACGCGCGCGATCGCGGATTCGGCTTGAAGGATCGAAAGCGCCGCGTGGATGCGTCGCGCCGCGGCGTCCTCAAATTCTTTGAGCGCCGGCTCAATCCGTTCGCGGTCGCGGTCAAGTCGTTTTCGCGCGTCGTCGATCGCCGCGGCCGTCGCCGCAGCGAGCTCGAAATCGGCGAATTGGAACCGCGCGCCCGTTTTGACGAGATGTTCCGCGGCGTCCACCGCGCCGATTCGTTGACTCCATTTGAGAGCGATCGGATCGGCGCCCGAGCGCGCTTCGAGAGCGTCGGTCATCACGCCCCGCGACTCGATCACGGTCGCCTTCGCGGTTTTCAGGTCCGCGGGAGGTCGCAACGGTTCGGGCGGGAGGGGGAGCGGCCGAAATGGGTGAAAATACCCCAAGAAAAACGGCTCGATCGTGCGGATCCCTCCGTAAGAGGTCTCGGCGGCCTCGACCGCTTCGGCGGCTTTTTCGAGTCGATCCTCGCTCACCGATACGCCGAATCGCCGGTAAAAATCGATCGACACCCGCTTGGCGAGCCCGTCGAAATCGCGAAAAACGTCGGTTGCGGGTCCTTCGAGATGAAAAATCCCGGGCGCGTTCTCGCGCCGCGAGCTCGCGATCCGATCCCTGCTTGAAGGATGCGTACTAAAGAAGCCGGTCTTCTCTTCCGCGAGCAAAGAATCAATTTTTGCAACAATATGCGCAGGCAATTGTAAAACATTGGCCGCCATCAATCGGGGGAGATTATCGGGGGTTTTTCCGGCGCGCAACCGCCGCTCGATATCGCCGTAAGCCCATCGCATCGCGGCGTTCAGGACGTGCATTCGTCGCGTCGTCGCCTCGAACGTCGCCGAACCCGCGAGCCTCGTCTCGTAGCGATCGGCGTCGAACTCCATGTGCCGCATCAATGAACAACTAACGAGATGTCCGATCCACATCAACGCCAAAAGGATCCTGCGAATAATCCAAATGAGCATTTGAACGAATGATCCGATAAGCACGATCCAGAGGTTGTCGTCGCTCCGCCACCCCGCGACCGCGGCGTCGAATTCGTCGCGCTCTCTGGCGATGCGATGAAACCAGGCATTGATCGCACGGATGAAGAAACTGAGCCTGAGCCCCGCGGTCTGCGAAAAGTGACCGAACTCGTGAGCGAGCACTCCGGCGAATTGATCGATCGTCAAACCCGCGACGAGCGGCAGCCCGATCCGTAACTCGAGGTCGTTCGTCAGTGTCGAGAGCGCTCCATGCGCGAACGACGCAGCGGCGTTGATCTCGCAATCGACGACGATTCGACTCGGCGTCGGCGCCCCAACCGACCGACAAATCCCGTCGACGAACGCGAACAACAGCGGCTCGCTCGAAGGCGATACGACCGTCTCCTTGCCTCTCCGCTGGGGCCCGGCAAAAAACGGCTTGATTAAAAAGACCAACAGCGCAAGCCCGGTCGCAATCGGAAGCGCGTAAATCACGACCTTGATCCGAGCGTCGCCGCCCCCGCGAAATATCGACACATTATGCGTTATATGATAAAAAAGCGCCGCGGCCACGGCGGCGATTATGCTTAAATACATAAGTGGTAATATAAACATAAAAAAGGCGATCACG
This sequence comes from Planctomycetota bacterium, assembly GCA_021807585.1. GTDB lineage: Bacteria > Planctomycetota > Planctomycetia > Isosphaerales > Isosphaeraceae > JAKBCQ01. Next base: position 2,100 of record JAKBCQ010000745.1, read on the forward strand.
AGCGACCAGAAACGATACGCGAGGGTCGGTCGAACGACGCGAATCTCGCCCCGAAACGCGGCGAGGATCTCGGCCGCGGTGCGCCGGGGCGCTGCGCCCGTTCGCGCCGCGTCTCGCGCCGCCATCGCTTTCTCGCGATCGGCGGGATCGATCGTCACGCTCGACTTGGCCGCGACGTAGCGCGGGCGTGAACCGTTATCCGCGAGCGCATATCGCTCGATCTCTTCCGGCTGATCCCTGGATTTCGATCGATCGACGGGTCGGCTCGATCGCTCGTCGTTCTGATCCGCGTTCAGGAATTCCTCGATCGCGTTCAGCGATGAAGTTCGATTCGATTCGTCGACCCCCGGTTCAATAATCGATCGACAACGTGAACAATAAAGAACCCCGCCGGCGCTTTCTTCTTGAACGCGCATCGTCGACTTGCACTTCGGACAATTGATTGATATCGACATGACGAACCCGTTATTGAGAACTTGGAAGACGATGACGTCATGGAATTCGAATATCACACAGAGTAAGCGGTCGATCCCGACCGAACAACCGCTCGATTCCAGAATTCGTCATGTCGTGTTCTTCGAGCGAACGGCGCCGCGGTTGGGCGACGGCGATCCGAGGTGTCGATTTCATTCGCCTCTCGGGACGAGCATCAAACGTCGTCGACCGTTCGCCTGCAAATCGCTCGATTTCGCTTCGATCCAACGAATCGAGCCGATCGTTTGTGACGAAGGCGAATTCGCGCCTCAAAATGGGCTTGCTTCAATCGACGCGTCGCGATACCGTTCCCCCGCATTTCCAATCGC
>JAKBCQ010000746.1 GCA_021807585.1 Planctomycetota bacterium
GATATGGCAAAAGAGAGCGATCCGCGAATCGGAGTGTAAGGGGGCGATCGCTGAAGTCCGCGGCGATACCAAGTTTGACTCGCTTCTACTCGGTTCTACTCGATTCCAGATAGAACTTGATAAATCGCGTCTCGGTCAAAGATTCTCAGGAGCTCGACCCGCTTCTCATCCATGCCAACAACAAGGTCACGAAACCCGGTTGCACGATCGATCTCAACAAGAGTATCATGATTTAGTCGATTCCCCCCGAGATCGGACGATTCGACCCGGTTTCGCAGGCGCCACGAGGCTCGGCGATGTCGTTACTTCAACCTCGCTCGAGTTTGACCCGCGTTATCGGTTGCACGGCTCTCGTCACGTTACTCTTGGGTTCCAACGCTTCATCTGCATCCGCATCCGACGACCCGATCGGTCGCGAGGATCATCCCGATTGGGTTTTGCACTCTCGAATCGTCGATTCCAAGTCGTCTCGACCCGTCGGCGGAGCACAAATCGAAATCGAGTTCAACAACATCGACGATCCATCGAACAATCGACCGTTTCGAGATCGCTTTAGAAAAAAACCGACGCGAGACGCGACCGACGAGCGAGGTCGATTCGATTTCACAATCAAAAATTATTATGAAGATCCACTTTTATCCATTGACATATCCGTCGAACATCCCGATTTTATCCCATATCAAATATCTATTACAAATCCATTTATCGACGTTAACGAATTTCTTGGTTTGATTGCGGATGAATTCCAAGAAATTCGACTTGTTCCCTATGGAGAGATCCGAGGGAGGGTCGTCGATTCCGCGGGATCGCCCGTCTCGGATCTTGAAATCAAAGCCGCCGGAGCTTCGCGAGAAAACGCCGTCGTCGTCGATATCGAGTCTCTCTACCAAACGAAAACCGAACGCGACGGGTCGTTTCGTCTCGAAGTTCCTGCGCTCGGTCCGTTAACAATCGTGATCGATTCCAAGCCGTACGCTCCAATCGTGCGATCGATCGCCAAGAATCAACGCGGAGAACTGGGCGACTTCGTCATCAACCCGGGGCTCACGATCGAAGGACGAATGATCGACACGGCTGGAAAACCGATCCCGAATCGAAGCGTCTCGATCCGTCCCGCCGAAGATCGGAGCGCCGATCCCGTCGACCCGAACGCGTTCATGATGATTCAGAATATCATGAATCATCGAACCGTTCTTACAAACGATCGAGGCGAATTCGTCTTCTCTCACATGCCGACGGGTGAATTCGAAATCGAGCGTGATTCATCCGACGATGACGAGCGCGATCGATCCGACGCGATGTTGTATTTTCCGGTTCAGATCCATTTGAAATCCGATCGTTTGAACTATTCTTGCGTCGTCAACCCGGCGCATTCGGCGATCGTCTCGGGTCGATTCGTCGATAGCGAGGGATCGCCCGTGCATGATGATATTCACATTTACGGCATTTATCGTCATTGCGATTTTTCCTCGAAAATCAAATCCGATCGGTCGGGCCTTTTTATGGCGAAAGTTCCCCACGGCGCCGATTGTGTGTTTATCAATTTTTCCGGCGATTCCTCGAGAGGAATCAAACACCGAAAAAATAAAAGTTCTCCGTATCATTATAGCTCGACGATAGATCTTCCGACTATCGAAGGGGATCTTCGCGATTTGGAGGCGATATCGTATCGATCGTCGAGGCTGAGGATGAAAGTTCGAGGGGTCGAATCGGTCGATCTCGATAAAGTCAAAATATTCGGCGACCGGATCAAATCGGCGAATGTTGAAAATCCTTTCGGGTTCGGATTTCAGATCGAAGGCGATCGATTCGTCTTGATATCCGCCGAATACCCCGAAATTTCTTCGATATGCGTCGTACCCGATTGCGATGTGAGGCTCACGGCCGAGGCCGAGGGTTACGAACCCGCGTCAAAAACTGTGAACCTCAAGGAGGGAGAGTTTCGCGAGATTGAATTCCTGTTGAAGAAGAAGACCAAACGATGAAATGCATCACGATTCATTCGATTAACGATCGACGATGGATCCCGAACGAGATCGATTACGCTGAGGAAAAGATCGCGGGGGACGGAAAAGCAAGGATCGGATCAATCGACTCACGGAGGTTCAACGATGATATCGGATCAATCGACTCACGGAGGTTCAACGATGACAAACGCATTGACACGATTGCGAAGCGTCGAGACGAAACGGCTTTTCGTGATTCTGGCGATCCTCGCGGCGATTTCACAATCGAGCGAAAGCGCCCGCCGAGCCGAGTCGGACGAACCCAAACACGTTCCGTTCAGCGTCAAGCACACGCATCAGGGTATGGTGATCGATAAGGATACCGGCAAGCCCGTCGCGGGGATCGAGGTTTCAATCATTTTGCGAATCATGATCGACGCCGAATGGACGTCGCAAGACGCGAAAGCGATCACGAATCCCGATGGAACCTTTCATTGTTTATTCTATTACGACGGTCCTTTACAACAAACGACGATCGACGTGAAAATTCACCATAAAGGCTACATGCGTTATCATGAGATTATGAGCAAGATTTTGGTCGGAGGCGTCGCGATCGATCGCTTTATCGACGAGAATCTTTCCAAGATCGCGATTCGACCCGCGCGGGAGATCGCGGGAGTGATCGTCGATCACGAAGGTCTGCCGGCGGGCGATTTGGAGATCGTCGTGTATTCCACAATGAACAATAAGTTCGACGGATTTCGATCAAGAGATGATGATTTTACGCATTTCTCTAGAATCCGAACCGACTCGAAGGGTCGTTTCCGCGCCGAGGTCGCCGCGACGGGACCGATCGTCGTCGCGTCCGAGTCGAAACGGTATCCCGAGACGGCCTGGACGATCAAGAACGGAAACCGAGGCCATCTGGGAACGTTCAGGCTCGACGAGGCGGTG
>JAKBCQ010000747.1 GCA_021807585.1 Planctomycetota bacterium
CGGTTCCGCGAAGGCGTGGACGAAGCTCCCCGAGCCCGCGATCGAGCCCGATTCATCAAGCCCTCCTCCGTTTGTGCGGGTTCTGACGCAGGGCAAGCCCGATTCCGCGGTTTGGTACGCGGCGATTAGCGGCAAAGGCCTCTGGCGGAGCGGCGATTCGGGCGCCTCTTGGAAGCCGTGCGCCGGCTTGCCGAACGACATTTTCTCGGTTCGAGTCGCGGGAGAGGGAGCGGGGCTCGTCGTCGCGGCGACGAGCGACGGCGTTTGGATCAGCGAAGACGGCGGCGAAACGTGGGCTGATCGAAGCAAAGGGCTTGAATCGGCGCGATACGCGCGCGTCGTCGCGATCGATCCCGACGACCCCAATCTCTTGCTCGCGGGTGCGGCGCCCAAGGGGGGAATCGAAGCGTCGTCCCCCGGCAAAAAGGTTCCCCTCGGATTCGCGCTTTACGAATCGAAGGATCGCGGCAAAACGTGGAGTCATGTTCGCAGGGGATTCCCCGAGCGGCTCGAGTTCGATTCCATCATCGACATTCGCCACGATTCCGCGGCGACCGAATTCGCGCTCGTGGCGTTCGATTCGGGAGAGATGTGGCGAACCCGCAACGCGGGTGAATGGTGGGAGCCGTTCTCGCGGCAAATTCAATCGGCACGAACTCTCTGCGCAGTCACATGACGATTCGACGCTCGCGGATCGCGATTCGCGGGTCGGTCATCCTTTGAGGAAAAAAGGCCATGAACGGCGACGATCCCGACGCGATCGATGAAACCACGGCGACGCCGAATCGGAAATTGCCCGAGTTGACGGTGATCGCCGCCGAGGAGATCGACGACGAGTTCGATGACGACGAATTCGACGACGCGCGGCGTTCGGTGCTGATCACGGGCGCCTGCGGCGATATCGGCCGCAAGCTCCGCGTCGCGTGGGCCGATCTTTATGATCTTGTGCTTATTGATCGTAACGACGACGACACCGGAGAGATCTACGTCGCCGACTTATCGATTTATGATGAAGAATGGGCTTCCTATTTTGAGGAGGTCGATACGGTCGTGCATCTGGCGGCCGATTCGAACGAATTCGCCCCTTGGCACGAACTCGAGGGGCCGAATCTCGACGCGATTGCGAACGTGCTTAACGCCGCGGCGCTCGCGGGAGTCGAACGCGTCGTGTTCGCGAGCTCGAACCACGTCATGGGGGGATACCGCGAATATGACGATATGCCGATCACGGTCGAACTTCCGCCTCGACCCGATAACGCGTATGGAGCGTCGAAATGGATGGGAGAACGGCTGGGGAAAAGCTTCGCCCGAGCGTTTGATATGACGTTCGTCGCGCTTCGGCTCGGTTGGGTTCAAATCGGCAGGAACTCCCCCGCCACGCTCCCCGATCCATGGGCGCGATCGCTTTGGCTCTCCAATAAAGACCTCGTCCGGCTCTTCGGACGAGCCGTCGAGGCCGATTTCGACGCGCTTTCGTTCGTCGTGGTCAACGGGCTTTCCAACAACCGGGGCTCGCGCTGGGATCTGACCGCCGCCGAGGAACTGCTCGGCTTCATCCCCGAGGACGATTCTTCGATCGAAGATTGAAAGTGTTTTTACAACCGAAGATCGGTGAAACGGATCGTTCCGGATGCGAACGAAGGCGGCGTCGCCGCACTCCCGATCGTCGACCGACGATCTTCACCCGACACTTAATTAACATGTAAGCACTCTTAAGAGGTTTCATTATGTCGGAACTTCCTTTCGTCGCCGATCCCGCGATCGTCCTCGATCTGATCGAATCGTACCGTCGTTCCAAGACGATGTTCGCCGCGGTTTCACTGGGGATTTTCGACGCCCTGGAAAAAGAGCCCGCGACCGCCGAATCGCTCGCCGAAACCCTCGGGCTTAACGCCGACGCGCTCGGCAGGCTGCTCGACGCTTGCGTTTGCCTGAAACTGCTCGAAAAATCGGCCGATCACTACGCGAACGCTCGGGTCGCGCAAACGTATTTAACGAGCGCGAGTCCGCGTCGCCTCACGGGTTACATCGGCTACTCGAACGACGTCCTCTGGAAGATGTGGGCGAATCTCGAAGGCGCCGTTCGCGAGGGAACCCACCGCTGGAAGGAAACGTTCGGCTGGGACGCGCCGATCTTCGCGAATTTCTTTCGCACCGAGGAATCCAAGCGTGAATTCTTAATGGGGATGCACGGATATGGATTGATTAGTTCGCCCGAGGTCGTCGCGGCGTTCGACCTGGGATCGAGAAAACGGTTCGTCGATCTCGGCGGCGCGACGGGGCATCTCGCGATCGCAGCGTGCGAGCGTTATCCGAATTTGCACGCGACGGTTTTCGACCTCGCCGACGTCGTTCCGTTGACCCGCGAGATCGTCGGCAAATCCCCCGCGGTTTCACGGATCGAGATCCTCGCAGGCGATTTCTTCGTCGATCCCCTCCCCGAAGGCGACGTCTTCGCTCTCGGTCGCATCCTCCACGATTGGACCGAGCAAAAAATCCTTGTCCTTTTAAAACGTATTTATGATCGTTTGCCGAGCGGAGGCTCAGTCCTCGTCGCCGAAAAGCTGATCGATTCCGATCGATCGGGGCCGCGCTGGGCTCTGATGCAACATCTCGGCATGTTGATTTATACCGAGGGACGCGAACGGACCGCGCAAGAGTATGAGTTGTTGCTTAAAAGCGTAGGCTTCGCCAAAGTCGAGCACCAATCGCTCCCGGGCGGCGTCCCGCTCGATGCGGTCATGGCGACAAAAGCCTGATGAATCCGCATGAGGACACGACTCAACGCTATGCTTAGATATGATCAAGAAAATAAAAATTAAGCGATTTCACGCTTTGGGTTCGGCGAGCGTCGAGCGTTTTTTCCGGGCGCGACCAAGAACCTGACAATTGGGGCAG
>JAKBCQ010000748.1 GCA_021807585.1 Planctomycetota bacterium
GAATGCGAACCCGATCGCGTATTCGTACGCCGGCGGATCGATCAAGGTCCAGGGAAACGCCGTGGTTCCCGAACCCGCGTCGATCGTGCTCGCGTGCCTGGGTTGCGCGGGCGGGTACGGCTTTTTGCGAGCCGCGTCTCGAAAGGTCAATTACCAGACGATCAACTAATATGTGCATTTAATATGTATAATTACTCCGAAGTAACATTGTCCGTCGCGCGGGCGTGGAGCGCCCGCCGGCGGAGTTCGTCTCGCCGTTTTCACGTTCGTCATATCGGGATTGATCGCTCCCGACGGATCGATCGGCACGACACGATCGTACCGCGCGGGAATCGAAGTTTTTCACCCAACACCCGGTCGTCGATTGGACGAATGGAATAATCAAGGATTTCCCTTCTCATCCGACTTGGGCTTTGGTTTCGAGTCGGAAAGGTGCGGGGAACGAGGATCGGCTTGAAGCCGCTTTGGTTTCGGGTCGAGGGCGCGGGATGCGCGACTTAGCCGGCTGATGCACGGGGCATTGCGACCCCTCCTTGGCGACGGTCGAGCGCTACCCAAAGCCCGAGGGGCGGGGGCTCGCAACGTCGCCGGGCGCGAAATCAACGTTGTTTGGACCCTCGGCCGCACGGAGGTGTTTGGTGTTCTCATTCAAGGCCCGGCGGATGCTTCGCGAAGTCGTCGCACGAGATCGGCGTCGCTTCCGACCGTCGCTCAAAAACGGACTCGGTTCGATCGAACGGCTCGAATCGCGCGAGCTGATGGCGTATTCGCCGCTCGGCGTCTCGCTTCCCAATTTGACGGTTTCCGGATACGCCGGGCCGCTCGCGTTTTGGGGCGGCCCGATCGCGGTTAATGTGAACGTGAGCAACGCGGGAAGCAATACGCAGAATCAACCCCTTTCGCTCGCTCCAGGAGCGGCGACGACCGCCGACGCTGGACCGTTCTATGTCTCGGTCTTCGCCGTCGCTCGCCCGGGTACAAGACACGCCGCAACCCTCTTTCTAGGCAACGCCTCGTTCCCGGGCGGATTGCAACAAAACGCGAGCGTGCAGCAAACCGCCGACTTCAATCTCCCCGCGTTTCATCCCGGCTTCAGCGCCAATTACGGAAGCAAAGTCTATCTTGAACTTGTCGTTAATCCCAATAATCAAGTGAGTGTTGGTAATTCATTTCAAAATACGTATTTGAATTTGCAAAATCCGATTCGAATCACGCCCCCCGCCGCCGCGGTTTCGGTGCTGGGGACCGACGTTCCCTCCGTGTTGCAGCCGGGGGATACGATCGCCCCCAATATTCAACTGGCGAATTTCGGCGCGATCAGCACCACCGTCGGCGGGCCCCTCGACATCCAGCTCATCGCGTCTCGGTCGCGGTTCTTCAACCGGGGCGTGACGGTGATCGCGAACTACACGGTCGAGAACATCCAGCCGCAATCGAATACGCCGACGCAGGATTTCGTGACAACCGACGCGAATCTGCAAACTCCCGCCAATTTCGAGACGATTCGAGGCGGCCCCGTCACGCTGCCGACGAGCCCGCGACGCTATTACATCGGCGTCGTCGTCAATCCCCAGACGGTCGTTCCGGCGCTCGCGTCGTTGCGTCGACCTCAACCGCTCTTGATCGCTCAGGTTCGATCCGTCGGCCCGCCGATCCCGGGGCTTCCCCCCGCGGGAGTGATCGGTCAACAGATCGCTCCGTTCCCCAATCCGTTCCCGTACCCCAACGCGCCGATCCCCAACGGATAAGATCGTACTCGCGTTTAAGATCTTTTGGACCGGCCCCCCGCGCGGGAGGCCGGTTTTTTTTATCCTAACGTACATTTGTTTTGATTGATCGTCGAATCGGCGCGTTCCGGCGCGTCTCCGGAAGTCACGCGGTCGGCGTCGATTCGACATCCTCGAGACCGTGTTCCGAAACCCCGACTCGGCGAAGCACGTGCTTTTGAATTTTCCCCGTCACCGTCCGCGGTAATTGATCCACAATACTAATGTATTTTGGCGTTTTGAAGTGAGCGATGCGGTCGCGGCAATACGACACGATCTCGTCGGTCGTGACCGTTTCTCCCGCCTTGGGGACGACCCACGCCGCGACGACCTCGCCGTAAAGCCGATCGGGGAGTCCGACGATCGCGACCTCGGCGATCTTGGGATGATGATGCAGAAATTCCTCGATCTCCGGCGGGTGAATGTTCTCTCCTCCTCGAATGATGATTTCTTTACAGCGACCGACGATTCGAAACCGGCCGTCTTCGCGACGAATCGCAAGGTCGCCCGTGTGAAGAAATCGGTTCGCATCGATCGCCCGCGCCGTCGCCTCGGGCGCCTTGTAATATCCAGACATTACTGCATGTCCGCGCACGCACAATTCACCCGCGACTCCCGCGGCGACGGGCGCCCCCGTCGCGCGATCGCGGATTTCGACCTCGAGCCCCGGCAACGCTCGACCCACCGTTCCCACGCGCGCCTCGAGCGGATCGTCGACGTCGCTCAGCGTGATGATCGGCGACGATTCGGTTTGGCCGTAACCCACACAGATTTCTCCGGCGTGCATCCGTTCGACCACCCGCCGCAATACCGGAAGAGGGCAGGGGGCGCCCGACATGATCCCCGTTCGCAATGACGAAAGATTATATTTTGAAAAATTAGGATTATCGAGCTCGGCGATGAACATCGTGGGAACGCCGTAAAGCGACGTGCAGCGTTCGCTTTCGATCGCCGCGAGAGTCCCCTCGGGGTCGAAACTCGTCGAGGGGACGACGATCGCCGATCCGTGAACGACGCACACGAGCGTTCCCAGAACGCAGCCGAAACAGTGGTAAAACGGTACGGGAAGACATACGCGGTCGGCCTCGGTATAACGCAACCGCGCGCCGACATAAAACGCATTGTAA